>NZ_JBHVYK010000069.1:29416-42058 GCF_042880855.1 Streptomyces sp. NPDC058291 | reverse complement strand
GTCCCGGTGGCGGCGGCGCCCGTCCGGGCGGCGGCGGCTTCGCCGGTCGCCCCGGCGGTCCCGGTGGCGGCGGCGGCTTCGGCGGCGGCGGCGGTGGCCGTCCCGGCTTCGGCGGTCGTCCGGGCGGTCCCAATGCCCGTGGTGGCACGCAGGGCGCCTTCGGTCGTCCCGGCGGTCCCGCGCGTCGCGGTCGCAAGTCGAAGAGGCAGAGGCGCCAGGAGTACGAGGCCATGCAGGCCCCGTCGGTCGGCGGCGTGATGCTGCCTCGCGGCAACGGGCAGTCCGTCCGCCTGTCGCGTGGTGCGTCCCTGACCGACTTCGCCGAGAAGATCGGCGCCAACCCGGCGTCGCTCGTCGGCGTGATGATGAACCTCGGCGAGATGGTCACCGCCACGCAGTCCGTCTCCGACGAGACGCTGAGGCTCCTCGCGGACGAGATGAACTTCGTCCTCGAGATCGTCAGCCCCGAGGAGGAGGACCGCGAGCTGCTCGAGTCCTTCGACATCGAGTTCGGCGAGGACGAGGGCGGCGAGGAGTTCCTCGTCGCGCGTCCGCCGGTCGTGACCGTCATGGGTCACGTCGACCACGGTAAGACCCGCCTTCTCGACACCATCCGCAAGACGAACGTCGTCGCGGGCGAGGCCGGCGGTATCACGCAGCACATCGGTGCGTACCAGGTCACGACTCAGGTCAACGACGAAGAGCGCAAGATCACCTTCATCGACACCCCCGGTCACGAGGCGTTCACCGCCATGCGTGCCCGTGGCGCCAAGTCGACCGACATCGCGATCCTCGTGGTGGCGGCCAACGACGGTGTGATGCCCCAGACGATCGAGGCGCTGAACCACGCCAAGGCGGCCGACGTGCCGATCGTGGTCGCGGTCAACAAGATCGACGTCGAGGGCGCCGACCCGACCAAGGTGCGCGGTCAGCTCACCGAGTTCGGTCTGGTGGCCGAGGAGTACGGCGGCGACACCATGTTCGTCGACATCTCCGCCAAGCAGGGCCTCAACATCGAGGCGCTCCTGGAGGCCGTGGTCCTCACCGCGGACGCCTCGCTCGACCTGCGGGCCAACCCGGAGCAGGACGCGCAGGGTATTGCGATCGAGTCCCGCCTCGACCGTGGCCGCGGTGCGGTCGCGACCGTCCTGGTCCAGCGAGGCACTCTTCGGGTCGGCGACACCATGGTGGTCGGCGACGCGTACGGCCGAGTCCGCGCGATGCTCGACGACAAGGGCGACCACCTGGAAGAGGCGGGTCCCTCGACTCCGGTCCTCGTCCTCGGTCTCACCAACGTCCCGGGCGCCGGCGACAACTTCCTCGTCGTCGACGAGGACCGTACGGCCCGCCAGATCGCCGAGAAGCGCGCCGCTCGTGAGCGGAACGCCAACTTCGCCCGCCGGGGCGTCCGGTTCTCCCTGGAGAACCTGGACGAGGCCCTCAAGGCCGGTCTGGTGCAGGAACTCAACCTCATCATCAAGGGCGACGCGTCCGGTTCGGTGGAGGCTCTCGAGTCCTCGCTGCTCCAGCTCGACGTCGGCGAAGAGGTCGACATCCGCGTCCTGCACCGTGGTGTCGGTGCGGTCACGGAGTCGGACATCGACCTGGCGATGGGCTCCGACGCCATCGTGATCGGCTTCAACGTGCGCGCCGCAGGGCGTGCCGCGCAGATGGCCGAGCGCGAAGGCGTGGACGTCCGCTACTACTCGGTCATCTACCAGGCGATCGAAGAGGTCGAGGCGGCCCTCAAGGGCATGCTCAAGCCGGAGTACGAAGAGGTCGAGCTCGGTACGGCGGAGATCCGCGAGGTCTTCAAGTCGTCCAAGCTGGGCAACATCGCCGGTGTCCTGGTCCGGTCGGGCGAGGTCAAGCGCAACACCAAGGCGCGCCTCATCCGCGACGGCAAGGTGGTCGCGGAGAGCCTCACCATCTCCGGCCTGCGCCGCTTCAAGGACGATGTCACCGAGATCCGCGAAGGGTTCGAGGGCGGTATCAACCTCGGAAACTTCAACGACATCAAGGTCGACGACGTCATCGCGACGTACGAGATGCGGGAGAAGCCGCGGGCGTAACCGCCCGAGGTGCGTACCGGCCGGCGGGGGATCGTTCCCCGCCGGCCGGTACGGCGTCCGGCGGGGGCACGAGCGAGGGAAACCCCGTCGAGCCGCCGCCGGGAACGCTGTACCGTTCTTGATGTCCCTGTCCCATGGCGGCAGGGCCGTCGATCCCGTACCGGCGGGTGAACCGGTTACACATGTACGTGGGGACTCTGTCCTTCGACCTCCTCCTCGGCGACGTCCACTCGCTGAAGGAGAAGCGCTCCGTCGTCCGTCCCATCGTCGCCGAGCTCCAGCGCAGGTTCGCGGTGAGCGTCGCCGAGGTGGACGACCAGGACCTCCACCGCAGGGCCAGGATCGGCCTCGCCGTGGTCTCGGGTGACGCGGAGCACCTGACCGATGTACTGGACCGGTGCGAACGGCTGGTCGCCGGGCGCCCCGAGGTGGAGCTGCTGTCGGTCAGACGCCGCTTCCACGGCGAAGACGACTGACCGACCGACCACGCAACGCAAGAGAAGAAGAAAGAACGGGAGACGGACCAGTGGCCGACAACGCGCGCGCCAAGAGGCTGGCGGACCTCATCCAGCAGGTGGTGGCCCAGAAGCTGCAGCGCGGGATCAAGGACCCGCGGCTCGGCTCCCACGTCACCATCACGGACACCCGGGTCACGGGCGACCTCCGGGAGGCGACCGTCTTCTACACCGTGTACGGGGACGACGAGGAGCGGGCGGCCGCGGCGGCCGGCCTGGAGAGCGCCAAGGGCGTCCTGCGCTCCGAGGTGGGCCGTGCGGCGGGCGTGAAGTTCACGCCGACGCTGGCCTTCGTCGCCGACGCCCTGCCGGACAACGCCCGCACCATCGACGACCTCCTCGACAAGGCGCGCGCCGCCGACGAGAAGGTCCGCGAGGTGTCCGCGGGCGCCGGGTACGCGGGCGACGCCGACCCGTACAAGAAGCCCGGCGACGAGGACGAGACGGACGACTCCGCCTGATGAACCGCAAGCCGACCCCGCCCGACGGCCTGGTCATCGTCGACAAGCCGTCGGGCTTCACCTCGCACGACGTCGTGGCCAAGATGCGGGGGATCGCGGGGACCCGCCGCGTCGGCCACGCCGGCACGCTCGATCCGATGGCGACGGGCGTCCTTGTCCTCGGCATCGAGAAGGCGACCAAGCTCCTCGGTCACCTGGCGCTCACCGAGAAGGAGTACCTGGGCACGATCCGGCTCGGCCAGACCACCCTGACCGACGACGCCGAGGGCGAGATCACGGGCTCCACGGACGCCTCGAAGGTCACCCGGGACGCGATCGACGCGGGCATCGCCGAGCTGAGCGGCGCCATCATGCAGGTGCCGTCCAAGGTCAGCGCCATCAAGATCAACGGCGTCCGCTCCTACAAGCGGGCCCGTGACGGCGAGGACTTCGAGATCCCGGCCCGCCCGGTCACCGTCTCGTCCTTCTCCGTGTACGACGTCCGTGACGCCGTCGCCGAGGACGGCACCCCGGTCCTCGACCTGGTCGTCTCCGTCGTCTGCTCCTCCGGCACCTACATCCGGGCCCTCGCCCGCGACCTGGGCGGCGGTCTCGGCGTGGGCGGCCACCTCACCGCCCTGCGCCGCACCCGAGTCGGCCCCTACAAGCTCGACTCGGCGAAGACGCTGGACCAGCTCCAGCAGGAGCTGAGCGTCATGCCGATCGCCGACGCGGCCGCCGCCGCGTTCCCCCGCTGGAACGTGGACGCCAAGCGAGCCCGGCTGCTCCTCAACGGCGTACGGCTGGAGATGCCCGACGAGTACGCCGACGCGGGCGCCGTGGCCGTCTTCGACCCCGAGGGCCGCTTCCTGGCCATGGTGGAGGAACAGAAGGGCAAGGCGAGGAGCCTGGCCGTCCTCGGCTGAGCCCCGTGCCCCCGGCCCGTGGAGCGGCGAACACGGCATGCCGCTGCGTCGCCGCTGCACGGTCCCCCTCGGTTCCCCCACCCCCCTAGGTGTAGCCGGCGACCGCGTTCCCTTCACCCGTCCGGCCGGGCGCTCGGAGTGAACCGAGGGAGCGCAGGGGGGCGCTTTCGCCCGGCGATCTGTCTCCCTGATCAACTCGCCCCTACCGTCGGACGCAGGTACACGCGGGCGCGGCGGGAGGTACGACGATGGCGGGACGGGGCCTGCGGGCACCGTGGCACGACTGCGTGCGGAGCACGCCGCAGGACCGCCCGGACGCCCCCCAGGCTCCGGACACCCCCCAGGTCCCCCACGCCCCGGACACCCCCCACGCCCCGGACACCCCCCACGCCCCGGACACCCCCCAGGCTCCTCACGCCCCGGAGGTCTCCCCGGCCCCCCACGCCCCGGACGTCCCCCAGGTCCCCCACACCCCGGACACCGATCCCGGTCCCGACCCCGGTCTCGTCCGCATTCGCGACCTGGCCGGCCGGCCGCGCGGCGCCGGCTTCGTCGCCGACCACCACGGCACGGTGGTCACCAGCCACGAGGCGGTCGACGGCCTGCCCCGGCTCGTGCTGTACGCCGCCGGCGGCCGCAGCTGCGTGGTGGCCGCCGACGCGGTGACCCCGCTGCCCGAACTCGACCTGGCGCTCGTGCGCACCGAGGGCCTCGGCGCGGAGCCGCTGCCGGTGACCGTCCGGGAGGGCGTCGAGACCGGCAGCTACGTCCGGCTGGCCGCCGGCTGCTGGCGCGAGGCACGGGTGCTGGCCGAGACGACCGCCGCCTACACGGCCGCCGACCGCTTCCACCGCCTCGACGGCGTCCTGGAGCTGGCGATCGGCACGGCGGGCCGGGACGCCCTGCGACCGGGCGGGGGCGCGGCAGGCGGACCGGTCCTCGACGCCGGCACGGGAGCGGTCGTCGCCGTCCTCGGCACCGCGCTCCACTGCGGCGACCGCCGCACCGGCTTCGCCGTGCCGCTGCGCCCGCTCACCCGCGCGCCCGGCGGGCAGCCGGGCGAGGGCGGTGACGGGACGCCCGTGCCTGCCCCGACCGCGTCCTGCCGCCCGACCGCGCCTTCCCCGACCGCGACTGCTTCGACTGCGTCTTCCCGCGCGCCGACGGCGCCCTGGGACGACGTCCGGGCCGCGGGGCAGCCGCCCGAGGCGGGGGACGCGGCTCCGGCCGACGGGGACGGGCGGACGGGGGCGGCCGGGCGAGCGGCGGCGACGGCCGAGACGGCGAGGACCGTGCGGACGGCGGCGATCGCGGAAACGCCGGGGACCGGCGCGGCGACCGCGGAAACGGCGGCAACCGGCGCGGCGACCGCGGAAACGGCGGGAACCGGCGGAACGGCCGTGGCGGCGGGGGCCGCGGCTCAGGGGCCCCTCGCCGAGCTGCTCGCCCGCAACGCGGCCACCGTGCCCGCGTACGGCGCCGACCTGAACCTGGCGGCGGTCCTGGAGCTCACGGCCATGTCCGTCGGCTCGGACGGCCCGCCGGGCGCACTGAACCACTCCCTCGACCGCACCGGGGACGGATCCCGTCCCGCCGCCTCCGAACCCGTCGAACGAGCCATCCCCGCAAAGGAGTTCGCCGCCTTCGCGGCGGGCCCGGCGGCCGTCCTCGGCCTGGTCGGCGCTCCGGGCAGCGGCCGGACGACGGAACTCGCGGCCCTCGCCGCCCGCCGCACCCGGGGCGCCGAGCCCGCCCCCACCCTCTGGCTGCGCGGCGCCGACCTGCAGGACGAGGACGGATCACTCGCCGACGCGGCCCGCCGCACCCTGGCCAGGGCCGCCCGCATCGTCGCGGCTTCGCGACCGGGGCGAGGGGCGGCTCTCCCTCCGGCCGGCGACCTTCCCGGCTCCGACCTCGGTGACGTCACCCCGGAGCGGGTCGCCCGGGTCGCCCGGACCGTCGGACGCCCGCTGCTGCTCCTCCTGGACGGACCCGAGGAGATGCCCCCGGTCCTCGCGCACCGGCTCGCCGAATGGACCGAGGGCACGGCGCGGTGGCTGCGGGAGACGGGAGCACGGCTGGTGGTGGCGTGCCGGAGCGAGTACTGGGAACAGGCCGGCGCCCACGTCCCGCCGGACCTGCTCCACGGGACCGCCGCGGCAGGCGACCCGCTTCCGCCCTGCGTCCGCCTGGGCGACTTCACACCGGACGAGGCGCGCGAGGCCCGAGCCCGCCACTGCCTCCCGGACGGCGCGCTCACCGCCCCCGACGACCGGCACCCCCTCACCCTGCGCCTCCTCTCCGAGGTCCGCGCCGCGCTCCCCGGCCCGCCCGACCCGGCCCCCGTCGGCCGGGACGACGTGCTCGCCGCCCACCTCGACCTGATGTGCCTGCGCGTCGCCGTCCGCCTCGCCGCCGGGAGCGGGCTGCGCGGCGGCGCCGTACGGCGCCTCGCGGCGAAGGTCTCCGGCCAGGTGCACGAGGCCGCCCGGCGCAGTCTCGGCCCGGGGCAGGGCGGCCTGGACCGGGCGTCGTTCGAGGCGGTCTTCCCGTGGGGCCCCGCGCCCGCCCGTCTCGGCGGCGGAGTCGGCTGGGCGTCCGCGGTCCTCGCCGAGGGCCTCCTCGTGCCGGCCGGCAACGGCTACCGCTTCGCCCACGAGGAACTCGCCGACTGGATCCAGGGCGCCCACCTCGACCTGGACGAGGCGCTGCGCGCCCTCGTCCACCGTCCCGGCACCCCTGAGGACGGCCCTGCGCTGCCCGTCCCGCACCACCGCATCGGCCCCGTCGTCCAGGCCCTGCTGCTCGTCGCCCGCCAGCAGGGCCCGCACCGACTCGCCGCCCGGCTGCGCGAGTTGACCCACGCGCTGGAAGCCGACCCGGACTCGTGGTGGGCCGCCCGTCTGCTCACCGGGACCCTGCTGCGCGTCCCGGACGCCACGCCCTACACGTCCGTCCTGCGCCTGATCGCGGACCGGATCGGCGCCGCCGGGGCGGCCGCCGGCCGGTTCGCCGACCTCGGTCCCGCCTTCTGGACGCGGCTCGCCCTGCCGCCCGACGCCCGGCTCGACCTCCTGCGCCGCCTGGTCCTCGCCGACGCCGCCCCGCACGACACGGACGGCCTGCGCCACCTCGACGCCGTCGCCCGGCTCCTCGCCGCCGACCCCACCGCCGTACAGCCCTGCCTCACCCACTGGTTCGACGACGAGCGGCCGCTGCCCGCGACCCCGCACGCGACCGTGGCGACGGCGGCGCAGGCGCTGCTGCACACCCACCGCCGCCGGGCCCCCGACGAGCTCGTGGAGGCCCTCGTCGACTGCGCCCACCCCCGCGCCGACGAACTGCTCGCCGTGCTCGCCGAGGACGAGCCGTCCGCGCTGTGCCGGGCCGTCGAACGGTGGGCGCACGACGAGCGGCCCGCCCGGCGGGCGGCCGCGACGGCGCACGGGCTGCGCGCCGCGCCGCACGTCCGGACCGAGGCCGACCGCCGGCTGCTGCGCGCCGCCGCCCTCGTCCTGCTCTCCCGCCCCGCCGACCGCGCCCTGCACGGCGGCGCGCTCGCCCTCCTCGTCCGGGACCCCGAAACCCGCTCCCGGCATCTCCCGCAGGCCCTGGAGCGCTTCGCGGCGGGCGACCGGCAGCTGCCCCCGGAAGCCCTCCTCACCGCCCTGAGCACCCATCCCGCGCCGGTCCTGGACGCCTTCCGCACCCGGCTGCACGGCCCCGGCCGTGCGGCCACCGGCCGGGCGGACAGGGGCGGGACGGACACCGGCGGGACGGACACCGGCCGGGCGGACAGGGGCGGGACGGACACCGGCGGGACGGACATCAGCCGGGCGGACAGGGGCGCGACGGACACCGGCGGGACGGACATCGGCCGTGCGTACAGGGGCGGGACGGACACAGCCGGCGTCCTGGACGCCCTCGTCGACGCCGCCACCCCTGCCCTGGCCCATCGGATCGCCGCCCTCCTGCGGGAGGCGCTGGAACGGCGGCCGGAGAGCGCCGGGCGCCTGGCCGCGTCCGTCGGCCGCCGCCTCGACCACGGGCCCGCCGCCCGCGCCGCCCTGCTCCCGCTGGTCACCGGCCTGCTGGACGGTGGTTGCCCCGAGCAGGCGCGGGCCGCCCTGGCCGGCGTGCTGGCCGCTCCCGGAGCCCCCGAGTCGGGCCCTGCCCGCGGCGAACTCCTGGACCACCTCCTCGCCCACGAACGCGCCCCCGCCGTGCTGGACGCCGTCCTGTACGGAGCCGCCGGGCGCGGCGGCGAGGACGTGCGGGCGCTCGTCCACCGCGTCGGCCTCCTGCTCGTCCGCACCCCGGACGGCGCGACCCGCTTCGACCGCGGCCTGGTCGATCTCGGCCGTCACGTGCCGGGATTCGCCGCGCAGGTGGTGGACTGGCTCGCTCGGGACCCGGGGGAGTGGGCCGCGGTGGTCGGCCCCAGCGCCCGCCGGACGCTGGAGAGCCTGGCGGGAGCGCGCGTGCCCGCGTGAACGCACCGGGGCGGGCTCCGTGTGCCGGGTCACAGCCTCCATGCCGATGCGGGCCCTGAGCACCCGGCATGGCACCCTTAGACCTGCGTGACAGACAACAGTGGTTACGGACACGGGTTCGAGGAGCGGTCACAGTGCAGCGCTGGCGTGGCTTGGAGGACATCCCCGAGGACTGGGGACGCAGCGTCGTCACCATCGGGTCCTACGACGGGGTGCACCGAGGACACCAGCTGATCATCCGGCACGCCGTGGACCGCGCCCGCGAGCTGGGCGTTCCCGCGGTCGTCGTCACCTTCGACCCGCACCCGAGCGAGGTCGTCCGCCCCGGCAGTCACCCGCCGTTGCTCGCCCCGCACCACCGCCGCGCCGAACTGATGGCGGAACTGGGGGTCGACGCGGTCCTGATCCTGCCCTTCACGACGGAGTTCTCGAAGCTCTCTCCCGCCGACTTCGTGGTGAAGGTCCTCGTCGACAAGCTGCACGCCAAGGCGGTCGTCGAGGGTCCGAACTTCCGCTTCGGCCACAAAGCCGCCGGGAACGTCGACTTCCTCGCCGAGCAGGGCAAGGTCTACGACTTCGACGTCGAGGTGGTCGACCTGGTGCTGTGCGGCGAGGCGGGCGGCGGTCAGCCGTTCTCCTCGACGCTGACCCGGCGCCTGGTCGCCGAAGGCGATCTCGCGGGCGCCGGCGAGATCCTCGGCCGTCCGCACCGGGTCGAGGGCGTCGTGGTGCGCGGGGCCCAGCGGGGCCGTGAACTCGGCTTCCCCACCGCGAACGTCGAGACGCTGCCGCACACCGCGATCCCGGCGGACGGCGTGTACGCGGGCTGGCTGCACGTGGCCGGCGAGGCGATGCCGGCCGCGATCTCCGTCGGCACGAACCCGCAGTTCGACGGCACCGAGCGCACGGTGGAGGCGTACGCCATCGACCGGGTCGGCCTCGACCTCTACGGCCTGCACGTCGCCGTCGACTTCCTCGCCTTCGTGCGCGGCCAGGCGAAGTTCGACTCGCTGGACGGCCTGTTGGAGCAGATGGCGCTGGACGTGCAGCGCTGCCGGGAACTGGTGGCGGCGCAGCGGTAGCCCCCGCGGGCCCGCCCGCGACCGAGTGAACGGCCGAAGGGCGGCCGGTGTCCGTAGACCCCGGCCGCCCTTCGGCGTTGCTCACTGCTGGGGAGGCTGCTGCCCGGGCTGCGGCGCCTGGGGGTGCTGCGGCTGCTGGGTGTGCTGGGGGTACCCGTAACCCGGCGGGGGGTACCCCGGGTGCGGCTGCTGGGGCTGCTGCGGCTGGGGTTGGGGCTGCGGTTGGGCGTACGGGTCCTGCCCCGGCTGGGGCTGCGGCTGCTGCGGATACGGCCGGCCCGGGTCCTGCGGATACGGCTGGTCCTGCGCGGGGTACGGCTGGCCGGGACCGGGCTGGGGCGCCTGCGGGTACGGCTGACCGGCCTGCGGGGGGTACGGCTGCCCCGGCGCCGGCTGACCGGGCAGCTGCTGACCCGGCATCGGCGGGGCGGCCACCGGGGGCGGGTTGCCGTCGCTGGTCCACAGCCCCTGGCGCTGCTGATGACGGATGAAGTCCTCCGCGACCAGCGCCGTGAGGTTGAAGTACGCCTCGCGCACCTTGGGCCGCATCATGTCGAGGTCGACCTCGGCGCCGGCGGCCAGATGCTCGTCGAACGGCACGACGACGACACCGCGGCACCGCGTCTCGAAGTGCGCCACGATGTCGTCCACCTTGATCATCTTGCCGGTCTCGCGCACCCCGGAGATGACGGTGAGGGACCGCGAGACCAGCTCGGCGTACCCGTGCGCGGACAGCCAGTCCAGCGTGGTGCTGGCGCTGCTCGCGCCGTCCACGGACGGCGTGGAGATGATGATGAGCTGGTCGGCGAGGTCGAGCACCCCGCGCATGGCGCTGTAGAGCAGGCCGGTGCCGGAGTCGGTGAGGATGATCGGGTACTGGTTGCCGAGCACCTCGATCGCGCGCCGGTAGTCCTCGTCGTTGAAGGCCGTCGAGACGGCCGGGTCGACGTCGTTGGCGATGATCTCCAGACCGGACGGCGCCTGGGAGGTGAACCGCCGGATGTCCATGTACGAGTTGAGGTACGGGATCGCCTGGACGAGGTCCCGGATCGTCGCCCCGGTCTCGCGGCGCACCCGCCGGCCGAGCGTGCCGGCGTCCGGGTTGGCGTCGATGGCGAGGATCTTGTCCTGACGCTCGGTGGCCAGCGTCGACCCGAGGGCGGTGGTGGTCGTCGTCTTGCCCACGCCGCCCTTCAGGCTGATGACCGCGATCCGGTAGCACGACAGGACCGGCGTGCGGATCAGCTCCAGCTTGCGCTGCCGCTCGGCCTCCTCCTTCTTCCCGCCGAGCTTGAAGCGGGAGGAGGCGGCGGTCGGGCGGCCGCTCTTGGCCTTCTGCTTCTTGTTGTTGAGCAGCCGGTCCGACGACAGCTCCACGGCGGCCGTGTAACCCAGCGGCGCGGCACCGGGATTGACCGGCTGCCGCTGGTCGTGCTGGATCGGCTGCGGCCACGCGGCTCCCGCCCGCGGGTCCATGGGCTGCTGGGGGATCTGCGGGGACTGGGGGACCTGCGGGGACGAGGCGTCAGGGGCGGGACCGGGCGCGGACGCGGGCGCGGACGCCTGAGGCGCGTACGGCGTCGGCTGCGGGGCGTGCCCGGGGAAACCCTGCGGGTGACCCTGCGGACCGGCGGCCGAGAAGGAACCGTCCGCCTGCTGCGGAATGCCGGGCTGGACACCGGGCTGGGGGAAACCGGGCTGCGGGAACCCCGGCTGCGGCTGCGGAGGTTGCGGGGCCTGCGGGAACTGGTGGGCCTGAGGGGCTTGGGGCTGGGGCGCCGGCGGCTGAGGGAAGCCGTAGCCGCCCAGCGCGGGTGCCTGGGCAGGCGCCTGTGCGTCGGCGGACGGCTGGGGCGCTGAAGGCGCCGGATGCGCAGGGGCGCCGGGCGTGACGGGAGGCGCCGTCGCGCCGGTGTTCTGCTGGGGGAAGCCGTAGCCCCCGGGAGCCGCCGGAGGGGTGGGCGCCGGGGTTCCGCCGGGCTGGGGGAACCCGTAACCCGGCTGCCGGGCGGGAGGCTGTTGGGCCGTCGGCGCGGGCGCGGGAGCAGGGGGCTGCGGAAAGCCGTAGCCGGGCTGCGGTGCGGCCGGAGCGGGCTCCGGTGCCGGTGGGTTCCAGCCGACCGGCGCGGGCGGCGCCGCCTGGGGCTGGACGGGGGGCTGGTGCGCGGCCGCAGACGCGAAAGGCGCGGCGTCGGCCGGCTGGGGCTGGGCCGGCCACTGGTCCGCCGGAGCCGGAGCGGCGGGCTGGTACGACGGCGGCAGCGGAGGCAGGCCGCCCTGCGGGACGGGCGGGGGAGTCCAGACGGGCGGGCCGGTGGGAGGGGCGTCCTGGGGCGCGCTGTCCTGTGGCTCGGGGTTGTCCGAGGCAGCCGCGTGCGACGCGACCTCGGCGGCGTCGTGCCTGGGGGCGGTGTCCCCGACCGCGGGCGACGCCTCCGGCTGTGGGCCCGTCACCGGCTCGGCGTCCTGAGCCGTCTCGGCCTCGGCGAGCCCGGGGCCCGTCTCCGTCTCGGCGGCGTCGCCCTCGCCAGCGGCACCGTCGGCCGCGTCCTGGGGCACGTCGGCGCCGGGCGTCTCCGTCCCCGTCTGCGGGGCGGCGGGCTCGGAACCGTCCGGGGCAGGGCCGTCGGCGGTCTGCGAACCGTCCGCCGGGAACTCCGCCACGTCCGCCGACGCGTGGTCCGGGGCGGCAGTGCCCTCGGGCTCCCGGGCCTCGGCGGCGACTTCCTCCGGCCGGCCCTCGGGCTCTGCCGCGGCGGCGTGTTCGGCGATCTCCCGCTTGAGGGCGATCGCCGAGAAGCGCATGGTGGCGCCGCTCTCGAGATCGCCGTTCCCGCAGTCGCCGTCCTCCTCGGCCGTCCGCGCGACCTGGGCGGCCGGAGGCGCCACGGGCTGGGGCGCCGGCGTCGGGGCGGACGCCGGGTCGGGTGCCGGGGCCTGCGGTCGCTGGAGCTCGAACCCGCCGTCCGCCGGAGCGCCGGGCACGGCGTCCGGCTGCGGGGCGGAGGACACGGGAGTCACCGGCGGAGCGGGCGGGGCGGGCGGAGCGAACGGCGCCTCGGGCGCCTGACCCGGAGCGGGAGCAGGCGTCACCTGAGCAGCGGGCGCTGGAGG
>NZ_JBHVYK010000069.1:2747-29319 GCF_042880855.1 Streptomyces sp. NPDC058291 | reverse complement strand
CGGAGCGGGAGCAGGCGTCACCTGAGCAGCGGGCGCTGGAGGGACGGGCGCGGGCGGTGCCGGCGGGGCGGGCGGCGCGACAGGCGCCTCCGGCGCGAAGGGCGCCGGCGGGTCGACCGGAGTGAACGGCACGCCGGAGGCGCCGGGCGCACCGGGCAGGCCAGGTTGTGCGGGTCCGGCAGGTCCGGCTGCCGGGCCCGAAGGTCCGGGTGGAGGGCCCACCGGCCCTACCGGCCCCGCGGGCCCGCTGGGCCCGGTAGGCGGTCCGGCCGGGGCTGCCGCGCCGGGGCCCACGGCCGCGGGCCCCGTCGGTCCCGTCGCACCGCCCGTCGCGCCCCCGCCCGCGTTCTGCGTGTACCAAGCCGGCGGCGCGTAGTCGATGGTGAACTCGCCCGTCGCCTCGACGGAGGACTCCGCGTCGGGCTGGTCATCGCCGGGTGTGGCCCAGCCCCCGCGGATCCCGTCCCGATCGCTGCTCACAATTCCTCCTGAAGTGGTCGAGCACCCTCATGCCGTGGCGGGGCGACCGTTCTTTCGTCGTCCGAAGTGCTGCGAGGCGGTCTGAGGTCGTCCGATGCGCCGGCCCTCCCCCGGGAGACGTCGGCACCCATCCCACGGTTTCCGGTACCGCGCCCCCGCACCAGCCTAATCATCGGACGCCCGGCGCAGGCAGGCCCGCCCGCCCTCGGCACAGTCCATCACGTCGGTGACGCCGCGACCACGTCGGTGACTCCACGACGAAGCGGCCGCTGTTCCCCACGTCACTCAACAAACCGGTCATAAGGCCGTAAGTGCCGCGCGGGGAGCGGGAGAAGCGGGCCGAAGTCTCGGTGATGTCTCGGTTCAGTCCATGCGACGCGGTGTGCCCAGCAACCCGATCTCCGCATCCGTGGGTTGCGTCATCACGTACTGCCGGTCGCGGTCGGCGCACCACAGGGTGAAGCCGTCGGCGAGCGCGGGAAGCGCCTCCACCTCCGCACGGGGCAGTGTCAACGCCCTGCCCAGCTCGGCGGCTTCGTCCGGCGAGATCCGCTGCACGCCGACCAGTGCGGCCTGCCGGATCAGGCGCGGGGCGACCGGACTGAGATACGGCAGCAGGGTCAGCACGGCCTGCCAGGGCCCGGAGGCGACGCGGCCGCGCGGCGGTCGCATCCCGCAGTCACGCACCACCAGCACCGGCGTGCCCGCCGAAGCGCCCTGCGGGGGCACCCGGCCGACCTCGTGCACCGCGAGGCCGTTCTGCCCGCCGCCCATCGCGTGCAGCATCTGCACCCAGGCCTGCGGACGCCCCGTCTCCACGGCGACCCGCGCGCCGGTCGCCGCCGCCCTGAGCGCCAGCACCTGCGCCGTCCACAGGCCCCCGATGAGGACGACGTCGTAGGGCGTGGGCCGGTTGAGCCCCAGCACGGCGGGACGGCCCTCGGCGTCGACGCCGATGACGACCCCGTCGTCCCCGATGGGCAGGGCGAGTTCAGCCAGCTGGTCCACGGACACCGAGTGCCGCCCGTGCCGCGGCCCGGTCAGGCCGAAGCCGCTGCGCGGCGAGGGGCGTCGGAACCGCCCGGCGGGCGGTTCCGGTTCGCCGGGAGCGGTGGCTCCGGGTACCGACGTCGCCGTCATCGAGCACCTCCGAGGGGCAGCGTCGCGAGCATGCCCGGCGCCTGCTCCCGGTCGAGACGGGCGAGCCCGGCGCCGGTGTGCCGGGCGGCGCCCTGCACCGCGCGCCGGGCCGCCACGAGTTCGTCGTCGCTGCGGCCCGTCACCCGGACGTGCCCGGACAGGGACACCTCCTGGCGGTCACCGCGCGCGAGGGTGACGCTGAACGTGGTGGCGAGCGCGGGCACCGCCGTGATCAGCGCCACGAACTGCGGCAGGGACGGTCCGCCGGCGCCCAACGCGGGCCACCTGTGCAACCAGTACGTGGTGTGACGCCGGTTGTCGCACCGCCAGCTCCGGCTGGTCTCCTCGGTGCGCCGAACCACCTGCCCGGTCCGTTCGGCCTCCGCCGTCACCAACGGGTTGGCGCAGGCCGACGTGGCGATGGCGGTCGTCAGCTCCTCCTCGTTCAGGACGGTCGCCCGGAACCCTGCGCCGGTCAGTCGGCTCGCGAGGTGATCCGCCGCGCGGACAGCGCACTTCTGGGCCCCGATCAGGCCGCCTCCGCGGACGGCCACGGCCTGCGGACACCGTTCCGGATCGAGTTTCAGCGCGATCCAGGTGATGCGTACCGCCGGTGCTCCGGTCTGCTCCTGCAACGGCAGGTAGTTGGCCACGGCCACGGACTGCGGAGGCAGATGCAGTGCGGGCGCGGGTTGCGTGTGCAGCACGATCTGCGCGGACTCCAGCCGGATGCCGTCCACCTCGAGGGCGTCCCGCACCAGGGCGAGCGGCAGCGGCCGCCGGTCGCGCGGGGCCCGCATCGCCGTCGCGTCCGCTTCTATCTGGAGCACCACGGTGACGAAGGTCCCGTCCCCGACGAGCCCGACGGGCCGACGGTCGCGGCCGCCGTACGCGTAGGTCCGCAGCCCGGGATCGCACTCCACGGCCGGTCCGAAACCGGGTTCCGTGCCGGGCGGTATCTCCAGCCGGCCCGCACGGCGCCGACGGATCCGCAACTCCCTTGCTGTGGCGAGCCATTCCGGCAGTGAGCGGCCCCGGCGACGAGCGAAGGCGAGGACCACCAGCACCACGGCGGGGATCCCCGCCACAGGCAGCACCGCGGGACCGCTCACCCAGCCGACGAGCAGGAGCGCGGCCGCGATCTCCACCAGCACGAGCCGTTGCAAGCGGAATGACCGGCGGCCTTGGCCCGTGCCGGCCCGGACCCGGAGCGTGCCCGGAGCCGACGGCCGCCCGGGCGGCAGGGGGCCGGCAGCCGGAGAGTTCCCGGCCCGTGCCCGGCCGGCGGAGCGCACGCCTGTTCCCGAAGCCATCACTCGATCCCCGTTCCGTTCACGCTTTCCCCCGAGTTCCAGCACCGCACCGGGCGCTCGACGGCCCGGGAACCCTACCCGCTCCTCAAGTCCCCACGGTCACCAGGCATAGTAGGTGGCCGCTCTGACATCGAGGACGGGGTACCGGGGCACCGTGCCGAGGCTCGCGCGGATCGGCCGGATACGGGGAGAGACGGGCACAGATGGCATCTCGGCGGGATCAGCTCAACGCCTACACCTTCGCGAAGCGCCGGATGCTGGCGGCCTTCCTGCAGTCCTCGCCCGACGGTTCGGAGGAGGGGGCACCACGCCCGCTGCGAGCGATCCTGCCCGGCATCATCGTCGGGGTCGTCGTCATGGCCGTCTTCGGTGCGTGGGGCATGTTCAAACCGACCGCACCCAAGGGCTGGGACGTGCCCAACGCCAAGGTGATCGTCGCGAGCAAGTCGACCACCCGGTACGTCGTCCTGAAGACGGGTACGCAGGTCCAGCTGCATCCGGTCCTGAACATGGCCTCCGCCAGGCTCCTCCTCGACGAGGGGCAGGGCGAGGTGGTCACCGTCTCGGAGTCCGTCCTGGACAGCGGCAAGATCCCGCACGGTGTCACGGTCGGCATCCCGTACGCCCCCGACCGGCTGCCACCGGCCTCGGAGGCGGGCACCGCGAAGCGCTGGGCGGTCTGCGAGCGGCCGGGCGCGGGCGGCACCTCTGTGCAGCGGGCGGCGCTGGTCCTGGCGTCCCGTGAGAAGGACGCGACCGAGGGCGCGAACCGCCTGCACGGCGGCCAGTTGCTCTATGTGCGGGACCCGGCCGGCACCCGCTATGTCGTGGACGCGGCCGGCACGGCGTACCGGATCGACAAGCGCGACGAGTTGCTGCTGCGTGCGGTGGTCGGGTCAGGCCGGGAGCCCCAGCGGGTGTCCACGCAGTGGCTGGCGACCCTGCACCGGGGCGACCCGATCACCTTCCCGGAAGTCCCCGGTCGGCCCGGCACGGCGACCGGCGCGCCGGGCCGGTTGGACGGGTCGGCCGACAAGATCGGCACGGTGCTCAAGGCGTTCGACAACAACACCCAGCAGTACTACGTGGTGTTGAGCGACCGTGTCGCTCCCGTGTCCGCCTTCGTCGCCCAACTTCTCCTGTTCAGCAAGGAGCTGGCACCGCTCGGCCAGGCCGGCCAGGCCCGCGAGATCAGCCCCGGTGCGATCGTGCCCGGCCAGGCGTTCGGCACCGAGCACCGCTGGCCCACCGGGGACCCGGCGCCGGTCAACGAGGCGTCGCGAGACGTGGGCAGCCGCAGCACGGTCTGTAATGTCCTGCGTGGCGTGAACGCCCGATCGGGCGCGACGACCCTGAGCACCTGGGCGGGCGCTGACTTCCCGGCCAAGCTCCCCACCGGTTCCTCCAGCGCCTACGTCACGCCGGGCTCCGGTCAGCTCTACCGTCAGTTCCAGGGCGAGGAGACCACGGTCGGTCCGGTCTTCCTCGTCACGGACACGGGCCTGCGGTACGTCCTGCAGTCCAACGGCGACAGTGCGACGGACGACGCGGGCATCGGCACGACCGTGAAGAAGCGCGAGCAGCTCCAGCAGGAGGCCCGGCAGGCCCAGACACTGCTGGGCTACAAAGACGTCGACGCGGCGCCGATCCCGGTCGCCTGGTCGGAGTTCCTGCCCACGGGGCCACGTCTGTCGACGGCGGCGGCCCGCCAGCCCCAGGGCTCCTGAGTGAAAGGGACGAGGATGCCGCGCAGGGCGACGGCGCTTCGCACCGTCATGACGCCCGGCGGGGCCGCGATGCTGCGCACCACGCTCGTCGCGGCCGCCGCCCTGCTCACGACCGCCACGGTCCTCGCGCCCCCGGCGGCAGCGACGGGCAAGCTGCCCTACTCGGACCAGTGCACGTTCCCCAACGGTGAGTACCCGGGCCGTCCCTGGGCCCTGCAGCGCGTGCTCCTGGACGAACTGTGGAGCCGGTCCAAGGGCGAGGGCGTCCGCGTGGCCGTCATCGACTCGGGCGTGGATGTGACGAACCCGCAGCTCACCGCAGCGGTCGATGTCAAGGCGGGCCGCAATCTCCTGCCGAAGAACCTCAAGGACGACGAGGGCGACCCCATCGAGCGGGGCGACGAGAACGGCACGACTGACACGGTCGGCCACGGCACCAAGGTCGCCGGCATCATCGCGGCCCGCCCCCTCGACGGCACCGGCTTCGTGGGGCTGGCCCCCGAGGCCACCGTCATCCCGATCCAGCAGAACGACGCGGAGGGCCACGGCGACACCAAGTCGCTGGCCGGAGCGATTCGCTACGCCGTCCAGGCCGGCGCCGACGTCATCAACATCTCCCAGGACACGTCGAACGCGGTCAGACCCTCCGACGATCTGGAGCGGGCCGTCGACGACGCTCTGGCCCGCAAGATCGTGGTCGTGGCGTCGGCGGGCAACGACGGAGTCGGCGGCAACGTCAAGAAGACCTATCCGGCGTCCTACGCCGGCGTCCTGGCGGTCGCGGCCTCGGACCGGAACAACGAGCGCGCCTCCTTCTCCCAGTCCGGCGACTTCGTCGGTGTGGCGGCCCCAGGCGTCGACATCGTCTCCACCGTGCCCAAGGGCGGCCACTGCTCCGACAACGGGACGAGCTTCTCGGCGCCGTACGTGGCGGGTGTGGCGGCGCTGCTCAAGGCGAGGCATCCGGACTGGACGGCGCGCGAAATCATCGCCCAGATCGAACAGACCGCGGAACGCACGATCGCGGGCCACGACCGACTGGTCGGGTGGGGCGTCGTCGACCCGGTCCGCGCCCTGACGGACGACGACCGGCCCGTCGAGTCCCCGACTCCTCGGGACGGCCTGGGTCAGGCCCAGGCGCCTTCCCCCGCGAAGTTCCGGATCGGCGAGACCCCCGACGAGCGCAACGCCCGCCTCGCCACCTATGTGGTCGTGGCGGCGGCGGCCCTGGTCGCGGGCCTCGGCGGCGCGGCGGTGGCGGTCAGGGACGCACGGAGGCGGGCTCGGCGCATCACGGGGGCGGCCGACGACAGCAGCGTCGACCGGCGGGAGTAGCGGTCGACCGGGTCATCCCGCGGTCAAGTCCTGATCTGGCCGCGGCCAAACACGTGTATGGGTTCTGCATGCTCCGGTCACATCAACCTGACATAGCCGGACTTACCCGAAAGTTCCCTGGCTACGGTGGTGCCGCCACACGTCCGCAGAACCACGGGGAACAGGAGACGGCGGTGGGCACACCCATCCGTTCACGCCTCCTCGACTACGTCGAGGCAGAGCCGCCCACCGGTGCGACACCGGAATCTGCGCCGACGCCGGAACCCGGCAGGACGCCGTCACGCCTTCTCGCATATGCCGAGCCGGCCGGCGCCGAAGCGACCCGGCCCGCGCCCTCAGGCCCGAAGCCCGGCGTGCCCCCGTACCACACCCCCGTGTTCGTGCCGGCCCATCCCCGGCGCGCCGACGTGACGGACGCGGACGGCCGTCCGGCCCGGGTGTCCTTCATCGCGTACGAGCTCTTCGCGCACCCCACGGCCGGAACGGGAGCGGTGGCGTTCGCCTTCACCACACGCGAGCGGCTTCTCGCCGCACTGGGCGAGGCCCAGCCCTGGGTCGCGACCTCGATCGGCCCTCTGGCAGAGGCCGTCGCCGCACACGACGGCACGGTCCTCCTCGATCCGCGTGTGGCACCCGGCCCCTACAACTGGCGACCGGACGACCTGGCCGCCTACGCCCGGGAGATGCGCTGATGCCACCCGACTTCAAGGCCGTCCTCAGCGACCTCACCTCGATGTCCAAGACCTTCCACGACGAAGCCGTCGACTACCGCAAGCTGCACGCCGACGTCGCCCCGCCCCTCGTCAGCGGCGGCGACGCCGGGCTCGACCACGCCCTCAAGGAGGTCGCCGACCTCATCGTCGCTCTGCACATCGGCTTCGCCGACCGCCTCGACGACCACGGCGACAAGGTGACGTACGCGCGCGACTCCTTCCAACGGCACGACATCGACGTCCACGGGCTCTTCGAGGACCTGATGGCGGACGACGGATGACGGCCGACAGCTGGGTCGGCGGCGACATCGGCGGACTGCGCACGATGGCCGAAACGTACAAGAACGCCAAGGACAAGCTCGACGACGTCATCACCCCGATCAGCCGCGCCGTCGAGGCGCTCGTCGGCGACGCGGCCTGGAAGGGCGAGGCGGCCGAGACCTTTCGCGCCGCCTGGAGCGAGGACGCGCTGACGGCAGGCGCCTTCGCCAACCTCGTCCACGACGCGGGGGACATCCTCTCCGACCTCGCCGACGCGCTCACCACCTGCGAGACGGCCCTGCAGAACGCCGAGCACGTGGCGACCCGCAAGGGCGTGCCCATGGCGGCGATGGGCGTGCCCCGCACGATCGTCACCGCGAACCCGCCGAGCGCGCAGGACCAGAAGACGATCTCCGCGATGGGCGAGTACGACCAGATACGCCAAGAGGTGCTGCACACGGCGCAGCAGGCCCGGCTGGTGGCGGCGGACAAGCTACGGGGCCTGTACGCACAGGTGACGGCGCCCGCATCCCCCGGCGACAAGGTCACCGTCGCCGACTACCTGCGCGGGCTGTACGCCTACGACGCCGAGGACGCGCGGGCCGGCGGAACGAAGGCCCGAACACAGATCGACGAAGCGAAGGCCGAGGAGAAGGCGGCCAAGAAGGAACTGCGCGCCGAGCGGAAGGCGTTCCAGAAGGCGGGCCGCTCTCTGCCCCACGACCTTCCGGCCAAGAGCGCGTACGCCGACGCGCTCATGAAGGTGGACTCGCTCGAAGAGGCCATGGCCCGCGCCGACCACGGCAGCACCGCGCTGCCCTACGACCGGGTCCTCAACGTCAAACTGGCCGACGCCGCCGACGCCCTCCGCGCGGGCAGGAGCCTGGAGAAACTGCCGGACTTCCTGAAGGAGATCCCGGTCCTGGACGTCGCGGCAGCCGGCGCCTGCGGGATCCTCGAAGCCTCCGACGACCATGACAAGGGCTGGTCATGGCAGAAGTCGGTCGCCGTCGACGGCGGCGCGAACGTCGCCGGTCTGGTGGCCGGCACCGCCATCACGGCAGGCGTCGTGGCGGCCCTGCCCGTCGAAGCGCCCGTCGCCGCCGTGGCCGTGGCCGGTGGGCTGGTGGTGATCGGCGCCACCGGCATCATCGACCACTCCTTCCACGAGCACTGGAGCGAGGACATCCACGACCACGGCGTGGTCGGCGGGGTGCTGCACGGCACCGGAAACGTCCTCTCCGAGACCGGGGACGACTTCGTACGACTCAAGGATGACGTCTGGCATGGCATCAAGAGCATCTTCTGACGTTCCCGGTTCCGAGGCCCCGGTCCCGATCCCCGCACTGCCGGGGCTCGGAGCCACTTGGTACGAGCGCGGCCCCCGCTACTGGGCCCGCCGGGCCTGGACGGCCGTCCTGCTCCTTCTCGTCCTCGCCTTCGTCTGCTCCATCACACTGAGGCTCTACCTGGGCGTTCCTCGCAGCGACCTGTCGGCGAGCGTGCGCACGGTGTGGGACTGGACGCAGGCGACCGCGTCGGTCGTGGCCGTCGGTTGGGGATGGACGAAGCAACGCCGGGACCACCGCAGGGCGCTCCTCGATCCCCCCACTCCGCAGCAGACGGGGGACGCCAAGCGCGGCGAGACGAGGCGTGCCACCGGGCTGGCCCGTGCCGCCGTCATTCCTCTGCTGATCGCGGCGCCCGTCCTGCCGGCGATCGTCGCGTGGGGCGTCGGCTGGTTCGTGGCCATGCTCACGGTCCGCGAGTATCCGAGCGAGGTAGGGGCCCGGCTCTGGCTGCAGAGGAAAACAACGGGAACGTGACGGTCGGGGCGTCATAGCCGGTATACGGCGTTCCGCAAAGAATGAGCCGACTGTGCTCAGAGCGACAGCAGGGTTGTCGCATAGGGCAGTTGGGGTTGTCAGTGGGAGTCATTACAGTGGCCGTGTCGCAATCATGAACACTTGAGAGGCGCGGGTTGAGCTGCTCGGGACGGGCAGCGGAAAACGGGGAGATGGGCTGTCGTGATTCCTGCGGACCTGGGTGGGGGCGCCGCCGACGTTCGGCGTGGCTACATGGCGCTCTCGACGTTCAAGAAGCGGGTGGACGACCTGCTTACGGCCTTCGAGAAATCCGCAGGCGGCTCGACGAAGGTCGGGGACCACGATCTGTCGGAAGCCGCCTTCGGCGCCGGGCACTTCCCGGAGGCAAAGACACTCCACCTCCAGTACGCGCGCGTGCATGAGCGCATCACGGCGCTCTCCAAGTCGCTGGGGCTCCAGTTGGAGGCGATGCAGATCGCCGTGCACGGCGTGGACGTCACCTTCGACAACCTCGAGGACGACCTCCGATATCGGTTCCACGAGATCCGCACCGAGGTGAACCGGGACCGGGAAGAGGCGCTGAACAAGCAGATCCAGCGGACCAACGACGCCGACCACACCGACGCGGGGTACTGATGAGCGGCGACAAGAAGAAGCCGGACCACTACCAGGCCGAACGCCGGGACGCCGCCCAGCAGAACACGGGCGTGGACGACGCGGTGAACAAGGCCGCGGTGGTCAGCCCACCGCCCGCCGGCAGCCCCGGCGGCTTCGGCAGGACCAGCTTCGAGGGCTACGACCTCAACACGATGATCGACATCGTCGAGTCGGCCAGCCCGGAGACGCTGGAGAGCGCCGCCACGGCCCTCGTCGACGCCCGGGACGCCATCAACGACGCCGCAGACGAACTCAGCCGCAACCTCGGCGACGTCGACTGGAAGGGCGAGGCCCACACCGCCTTCTACACCTGGGGCATGAACCTGACCACCACGGCCCTGGCGCTCGCCAGTTACACCGACGAGGTCGGCACCCAGGTCCTGGCGGCAAGCTCAGGCCTCGCCTCCGTGCGCAAGTCGATGCCGCCGCGTGACGGTCGCATCGTCCCCAAGAAGGTCGACGACATCCCGATGCCTCAGCGAGTCGAGGGCAACGCGGAGTACACGGCGGCCGTCAAAGCCGAGAAGGACCGCCAAGAGGCGATCAACCAGATGTACCGGCTGGCCTCCTTCTACACGGTGTCGAGCGGGATGATGGAACTGGCACAGGAGCCGGTGTTCCCGGAGATGCCGAGCGTGGGGGTGCCGGAGCCACCGCCGGACTATAGCGTTCCGTTCGATCCCAAGACCGGTCACGAGACGCTTCCCACCGTTTCTGATTCCGGAACCGCACGCCACCACTCTGTGAACACCGGGGCAGAGCAACCAAACGCAGTGGACTCGCAGCCATCTCACCGGAGTGCGGACGAGCCGGTCACGCTGCCCGAACAGCACGTGGGCACGGAGATTGACAGCGTCGGCACATTGCCGCCGCAGGACACAGTGAAGCCGACGACTGTCACCCCGACCTCGCCGGCGGGCCCCAGCGTTACTCAAGTGGGGATGGTTCCTCCCTTTGCTCGCCCTGGCGTACCTTCCACTTCCCGAGGGGGAGTCGGGCGTACACCGGGGTTCAGCGGTGCACCGGGGAGCAGGCTTCCCACCTCGGCCCAGGGGCGCGTGGGCGGCATGTCGGGCGGTAATGAGGCAGGGCGTACGGGACCCCGCGCCGTGGGGTCGCCGGGGCGTGCTGCTGCGGCAGGGAAGAAGGGCGGCCGCACCGCCGATCCCATGGGGCGAGGTGTGGTCGGCGGCGCACCGAAAGCCGGTGGTCAGGCGGCAGGACGTACTGGGAGCAGCCCACGAGGTCCCGTCACTGGCACGGGTGCTACGAACCCCGGACGTCCGAGCGCCAGGCGTACCGGGGCCGGACGTGGCGGCGATGGCATTGTCGGCGGGAGGCCTGTCACTGGGGGCACCTCCGGTGCCAACGGTTCCAGGTTGCCGCGAGGCACTGTCGTCGGCGGTGAGGGCGCACCCACGTCGCGCGTCGCGAGCGAAAGGCCAGGACAGCGCGGGGTGGTAGGGACACCCCGTTCGACGGCGGGCCCCGCCGCAGGACAGGGGACTCGCCGCCCCGTCGGCACCCCTGACGGCGTGGTCGGAACGCCGAAGGGACGAGTCTCCGGAAGCAGCACCAACGGAAACCCGCCCGGAGGCTCGGGCGCGCCGCTCGGATCTGGACGCAACCGCGGTGCAAATGAGAAACGTTCGCGCCGTGACGAGCGGCGCGATGACGCGTCGGCGACCGACTGACCGGACGAGAGCGAGGACAGACAGAGGCATGGTGGCAGCGATCAGCCGACGCGGCGGGCGAAGCGCGTCTTTCGCGAGAGGTAACGGGAGACGTGTCTCTGCCGTCTGTTCAGCGCTCGGCGCCTTGGCGGTCCTGTCGACGGGTCTGGCTCCCAGTGCGGCAGCAGCTGACGTGCAATCGCAGCAGTGGTATCTGTCGGCGATGAAGGTCGACGAGATGTGGAAGGTAAGCACCGGCAAAGGCATCAAGGTGGCCGTTGTCGATACGGGTGTCGACCCTGAGACATCTTCTCTGAAGGGGCAGGTGCTCGTTGACGAGGTGCCAAAAGCTGTGGGCTACAAGGCGACCGAGGACTACCTGGGCCACGGGACGAGTATGGCGGAGATCATCGCTGGCACCGGGGCTGGTGGTGGCCTCAAGGGACTCGCTCCCGGAGCGGAGATCGTTCCTTACCGGATCGCCCTCAAGGGGCTGAAGAGCGAGGCCGAAAAGAAGAAGGCTCCTCTCGCAGCGTCAGTGATCAGAGCTGTTGCCGACAGCGATGTAAAGATCATCAACATGTCCTTCGGTATCGACGTCGACGACCCTGTGATGGAGGCGGCGATCAAGTACGCCCAATCCAAGGGAAAGTTGATGATCGCCGCAACGGGAAATGACGCACAGCAGAGAAACTTCATCGGATATCCAGCCGCCTACCCCTATGTAGTCGGTGTTGCTGCTGCGGATAAGACCGGAAAAGTAGGCAAGTTCTCGGAGCACGGTAACTACGTCGACCTGGCCGCTCCCGGACTTGACATACCGACATGGTGTGACGCCACCTTCCGCTCGTACTGCGACGGCGTGGGAACGAGTATGGCCACCGCCATCACCTCCGCGTCCGCCGCCCTCATCTGGTCCGCCCACCCCAAGTGGACGGCCAACCAGGTCCTCGCCAGCCTCATCGACACAGCCGGACGCGACTGGGCCAAGGACAACCCGAGCACGTACCTCGGATACGGGCTGATCAGGCCCCGCAAGGTGCTGGAGAACGCCGACTTCAACCCCGGCGCGCCCAACGCCGACCCGCTCGCCAGGGAAAACGCGACGGGCGTCACGGACGCGACGGGCAGCGCGCCCTCCGCTTCCGCGTCAGCCTCGTCACAGCCTTCGAAAGGCACTTCCGGCGGGGACGCGACCTCGGCGGCAGGATCAAGCTCGAATTCCTCCGACGACAATACGCAGTTGTACGTGATCCTCGGCGCAGTCCTCGTCGCGGCGATCGCAGGGGGCGCGTTCGCCCTGGCACGCAAGAGGCGAACCGACTGACCGGCTCACCGAGCGGCCTCATGAACACCCGTAAGCACAGCGAGATTCAGCGAAAGGAAGCCCGGAAATGGCGGATGGACAGCGGCTAAACGATGGCCAGGTAGTCAAGCTCGAGAAGGAGATCGTCGAGCGGTACGAGTCCATCAAGGGCCAACTCAGCAGCCTCCAGGGCACTCTGGACACGATGGAGGTGCACTGGAAGGGTATCGGCGCCGGCGCCTTCAACGCGAAGCAGACCGAGATCAACGAGCGGGTCAGGCACATCGGCGGGCTGCTGGCCTGGTTCCTGGAGAACATCAACGAGACCCGCAAGCTCTCCTCGCACACCGATGACCAGGTGCTCGCCACCATGAAGAGCATCGACGTCCAGTACGGCGGGGCCCACTCGGCTCTCAACAGCTACTGAGCCGCATCGTCGGTCGACTGAGCCGGACCCTTCCCGGCACCGGGTCTGTCGCGGCCCGCACCCCTACGAAGAGATGAGTGACCATGGTCAACGTGCACTATGACGAGCTCGCCGTTAAGTACGGCGGTCTCGACGCGATCACCACCGAGCTCGGCAACCAGGCCAAGAAGCTCGAGGACGACCTCGCGGCCCTGAAAGCCGCGGTGCAGCAGGTCGCCGCGGGCTGGGAAGGCGAAGCCGCAGGAGCGTTCCAGACCAAGATGACCGAGTGGGACAAGGACGCCGCGGCCATCCACGCCGCGCTTCTCGCCATCGGCCACCGGGTCACCGAGGCCAGCGGTGACTACCGCGGCGGCGACCTCAAGGCGGCCGGCTACTTCCTCTGAAGCGGCGACACACCAAGCGCAGGGTGGGCACGCACGGGAGGTGCCCACCCTGTCGGCTGTGCCGGGACGTTCGCGATCGGAGGCACCTGCGCCTGCCACCGCCCGTCGGCGGACGGGGCCAGTGAGCGCCGGCGCTGCTTCCGAGCGGGGTGCCTGACGTCCGACGCTGAGCGACTACCGTCTGGACCGATCGGGTCGACATGGCGGTCCGATCCAGACCCGTTCCCATGGCGGTGGTGCCGATTCGAGGGCTGCCGTACATGTCGTGCGTGGTCGTCCCGCCGCTGTTCTCAGTGGTGAGCAGTCGGTAGCCGAGGGATCTCCTCGTCCTTCACCCGCGCGTTCCTCTTCAGTCGTCCTTGTAGCGAGGCAGGTCCTCGGGAAAGTCGCGAGGGGCTTTGCACTCGGCAAGCTTGTAGGCGTGCTCGGTGAGTCGGTAGGCGAAGTCGGTCAGGGTCTGCCGCAGCGGTCGGCCCGTGATTTCGGTGCTTCCGTCGACACGGGCCTCACCGATCACCGCATAGGGCTCGGAGGCGTTGTACTCGGGGACGACAGGTGGCGTACAAGGCACATACACGGATGAAGTGCCATTCTCGGAGTTGATCTGCGCCAGAGCTTCAATGTCACCCACAGAAACCCGGATGATTCTCTTCTGGCCACCGGTTTCCTGATAGTGCTTGAGCCACTCCTGGCTGGAGGTGGGCTGAACTCGTGCTTCGCCGGAGAGGCCTGAGTCGTTGCTCGTGGTGACATAGCAGGAGAAGGAAAGGCCGTGCCCGACACCTCGACTGTGGGAGCCCTCATCTGCCGATCGCGCGTTCGATAGTACCCGAGTGACTGCGGCCTTCTCCAGTGTGCCTTCACACATTTTCTCCGGGAGCAGGTACAGACCCTTGATGAAGAAAATCCAAGCAGCACCGCCGAGAATGCTCAGAACCACAAGGCAGAGCGCCAGGCCCTTCCCGCTCTCCCATGTGGCGATTTTCTCCCGGCTCCACGTCGACTTCTTCACCACTAGGGCCGCTCCTTCGTACGGTTCAACAACTCACTGGCGCCGTCCCAGCCTTCGTTGACGGCGTTACGCACCAGATCGGCCGTGCCGTCCCTGGGCAGGTCCACATGGTGTCGATCGAGCGAGTCCAGGGTCGACCACTGAGCCTGCTGGTTGACGGATTCCCGCATTTCGTAGAGGTCCTTGGCACTCGCGTACAGCGCCTGGTCCTTGGCGCCCTTGAGTTCCTGGCCTTCGAGTAGACGGTCAACTGCCGACCCGGCGACGGCTCCCAGCATTCCTCCGCCCACCGCACCCATCGCTGCTCCTCCATATGCGTCCGGGACCGAGAAGTTGGCCAACCCGATGGCGACCCAGGTCTTGGCGAAATCGCCCTTCGCTTTCAAGGCGTCGTTGTAGTCCTTCTCGCCCTTGATGGCGCCGCTTACTTCCGCGTCCGCAGCGGAATGTCCAACGATGCCTTCGATCATTCCAGCGTTTCTGCCGATGTCTGCAAGGACCTGACTCCGGGGGCCGTCGAACAAAGACGGGTCGGAGAGGTGTGCCTCAAGGAGGTTCCCGGTGTAGATGCTTTCTCCGTAGACGATCCCGGCCCGGCCGGCGGGGTCCGATGACACCGCGGAAAGGAATCGCGTCACATCGCGCACATCTCCCAAGCCATCGGGCTTCTCGCTGTTCGAGAGAAAGACTGCTCCTGATTCAGCGCCCAGTTTCTGGCTGATCTCCGGCATGTAGGAAGCCGCCATGTTTCCGAAGCTGTCCCCCAGCCCCTTGCTCACCAGGCTCGCGCCCTCGCCGGGCTGTGCCACCGCGCTCATGATGTTGGCCATGATCCCCACTTGCGTGGCGCTGTGAGGCGGTGCCGGCGACGTGGAGTCCCCGGCGGCAACTCCGGACACCGCAGCCTCCAGTGCATGCCCGAGAGACTTCCCCCGATCTGTGTACACGGTCGTGCCCAGCATGTGATCCAGGTCCGACTTGGACTCGAACGCGTGCGTCGCCGCCTCGGGGTTGTGGGAAAGGCCCTCGAACAGTCCGTCCAGTGGATCCCGTCCGTTGCCGTCGCCGAAGACGAGGTCCAAGGCGTCGTATCCCTTGACCCAGAGGTCGCGCGTGCCCGCGTCACCCGCGGCTTTGTCCGCCTTGAAGAGCGTCTTTCGATAGTCGTCCAGGAACTCCGTGTCGTACTGCCCGTTCCGCATCAGACTGCTGATGACCTGGGAGCCGAGGGCGCCAATGGGGCTGAAGGAGTCGCTGGCACGGAAGTTGGTGTTCCGCTCCGCGATGAGATCCTTCTTCCAGTGCTGCATGGCGTCCGAGTCCGAGAAGGACGCCGTGGCCAGGGTCAGGCTCAGGTTGTTCTGGAGGATCTTCATCGTCTCTAGCTCAGTGCCTCTGGCGCCGGCGTGGGCCGAGGTCATCTCGGTCCAGAACTGGAGCGTCCCCTTGGGGCCGAGGCGGGTGGCGAACTGCTCCGCGAACAGGGCGTCGCCGTTGTACTTCTCCATCGTGCGGTTGAAGTCGGCGATGTCGTCGAGGCTCATGTCGGCCGGGTTCTTGGCCATCTTCGCCAGCTTCTCCGCCGCCGCGACGGCCTCGGCCGCTTCGTCCCTGCTTGCGTAGGACGCGTCGGCGAAGCCGTACTTCGCCTGGTCGACGAGAAGTCGCAGGACCTTCGCGGCGCTGTTGTCGCTCTGCGTCGCCTTGGCCAGGATGCCCTGGATCTCGTCGCGGAAGGCGTCCACCACCTTCTGGTCCGTCGCACCGGTCTCACCGCTGGGGTCGGACGCCCAGTCCGGCCGGGTGTCCCCGGCGACGGTGAACGTGCCCTCACCGGTGTCGACCACGGTGAGATGCTGCTCCGTCGCCCGCCTGATCGCATCGTTCACCTGAGTCCGGTAACCGATGAGCTCACCGTGGGTGTCGCTGAGGATCTTGGTGACGGAGTCGGCCTGGGTGTGCGCGTCGGCGAACTCGGCCGCGGTCTTGGCGATGAACTCGCGGGAGACGGTGGCGTTGACTCCGGCCCACTTGGCCGTGTCCGCCTTCGCTTTGAGGTTGCTCTCCGCATCCTTTTGCAGGTCCGCGAGCTTCTTCGTCATCTGCTCCCAGTCGGTGACTGCTTCACCGAGCTTGGAGAAGTCCCCGTGGCGCAGGGCGTCGAGGTCCATCGGCGTCAGTGACCCTTCCGGTCGTCGAATCCCTCGTCCAGCGTGGCGATGCTGCTGACCGCGCCGGCGATGTACGAGTCGTCCGCCGCGTGCTGGTTCTTCGTGAACCGCAGATGGTTGGAGATGTGGGCGCAGGCGTCCAGCAGGGTCTTGGTCTGCTCGCTCCAGCGTTCTGTCACGTGCTCCAGGGCGGCGCCCAGGGCGAAACCCTCACCCTTGAGTCCGCCCGCGGCCGCCGCGGACGCCACGCGCGCATGTCCGCTGTACGCCGTGAAGTCCACGAACAGGTCGTGAGCCGCCTTGCCGACCGCCTCCAAGTCCTGGTGGCCGGCTACGAGGTCGCCCTGTGTGCCGTTCCCGCCCTGGTCGGCCGGGTACTGGTTGAGCTGCATCCGGGTGGCATGCTGATCGGCCGCCGCGGCCTTCATCTGCTCCCACTCCTCCCACGCCATGCGTGGACCCCTTCCCCGTGTTCCCATGTTCCCGTGAAGCCCGCCCGTCCGGCCGTACGGGTTCGCCAAGCTGCTGACGCCCCGGATCCGTGAACCCGGTTCGAGTGCGTTCACGGGCCTCACCCTACTTTCCGCAATTCACGCGCACGGAGTGGCGGCGGGTGCGTCGATCCCCGCCAACTACCCCCGGTAGTCCGACCGTTCCGGCACCCACCCCACCTGCACCAGCGGCTTTCCCCGGCGCCGCGACACAAAGACCCCCCGCCCCGCGGGCATCGGCCGGGGCCGGACCCCGCCGAGGAGGTCCCCCTCTCCGGGGTCACCCGCCAACACCACGCCCTGCGCGCCCAGTTCCTTGATCCGTTGCATGAACGTCTCGTACGACGCCCGCCCCGCACCCGCCGTCGACCGCGCGACGATGAACCGCACGCCCACGTCCCGCGCGAACGGCAGCAGTTCCGTCAGGCCGGCGAGCGGATTGCCGCTGGACGTCGCCACAAGGTCGTAGTCGTCGATGACCACGTACACCGTCGGTCCACGCCACCAGCTCCGGTCCCGGAGTTGCTGTGCCGTCACGTCGGCCGTCGGTGTCCGGCGCTTCATCAGGTCGGCCAGCGCGGCCATGTGGTGGTCCATGGCGTTGGACATCGGGATGTACTCGGCCAGGTGGGAGGACGGGGTGACGTCCAGCAGGGAGCGTCTGTTGTCGACCACGAACAGCTTGCACTCGTCGCCCGGGTAGCGCTCCGTCAGCTGCTTGATCAGCAACCGCAGCAGGTTGGACTTGCCGGACTCGCTCTCGCCGAACACGAGGAAGAACGGGTCCTGCTCGAAGTCGACGTAGACCGGCTCGAGGTTGTTCTCGTCGAGGGCGAAGGCGACTCCGCGGCGCGGAAAGCGACTCCCCGGCGGCAGCTGGCTCGCCGGGAACTCGCGCGGCAACAGCCGAACTTCGGGCGCTGCGGGCGCCTGCCAGTGCCGGTCGACCTCGGCGGCCAGCGCCTGAGTGGCGTCGGAGAGGTCGGTGTCCGAGGTGAGGCCGTCGATCCGCGGCACCGCCGCCATGAAGTGCAGCTTCTGCGGGGACTGTCCACGGCCCGGAACACCCGCCGGGACGTTGGCGGCGACCTTGCGGTCGATCTCGGAGTCCATCGTGTCGCCGAGCCGCAGCTCCAGGCGGTTCATCAGGTGGTCCTTGAGGGCGGACCGGACCTCCATCGACCGCGAGGCGGTCAGCACCAGGTGGATGCCGTAGCCGAGACCGCGCGCCGCGATCTCGTGGACGATCTGGTCCATGGCCTCGTAGTCCGCGCGGAAGTTGCCCCACCCGTCGATGACCAGGAACACGTCGCCCCACGGCTGGTCCGTCACCGGGATGTCGCCCCTCGCCCGCCTGGCCCGGAAGTCCGCGATCGAGGGGATCCCGGCCGAGCGGAAGTACTCCTCGCGGCGGGTCAGCACGCCGTACACCTCGGCCACCGTGCGCCGCACCCGCTCCGGGTCCAGCCGTGAGGCGATCCCGCCCACGTGCGGCAGGCCGGCCACCGTCGCCATGCCGCCACCGCCGAAGTCGAGGCCGTAGAACTGGACCTCGTGCGGTGTGTGGGTGAGGGCGAACGCCGATATCAGTGTGCGCACCAGCGTCGACTTGCCGGACTGCGGGCCGCCGACGATCTGCATATGGCCCGCCGCGCCGGAGAAGTCCACCCAGAGGGAGTCGCGACGCTGCTCGAACGGCTTGTCCACCAGACCGACCGGCACGACCAGCCGGCCCGCGCCCTCGTAGCCGGGCTGTGTGAGACCGCGGCCCGGCACGGCCGTCAGACCGGGGAGGAGCGCGTCGAGCGACGGCGGGCTGTCCAGCGGCGGCAACCACACCTGGTGCGCCGCCGGCCCCTGCGCCTCCAGCCGGCGCACGATCACGTCGAGGACGGTGTCGGCGAGCGCCTCGTCGACAACGGGACCGTCCCCGGAACGCAGCTGCCGCGGCAGGGCCGCGTACCGCACCGGCACCTCGGCCGAGGTGAACAGGACCGGCCGCCGGTCCACCGGCAGCGCCCCGCCGACGGCCGCCGCGCGCTGACCGCCCGCTCGGTAGACCCCGGACACGTACGCCGCCTTGAACCGCACCATCTCGTCCGTGCCGAACTTCAGGAACCCCGAACCCGGCACGTTCGGCAGCGAGTACGCGTCGGGCACGCCCAGCGCCGCCCGCGACTCCGCCGCGGAGAACGTGCGCAGACCGACGCGGTACGACAGGTACGTCTCCAGGCCGCGCAGGCGGCCCTCCTCCAGGCGCTGCGAGGCCAGCAGCAGGTGCACGCCGAGCGAGCGGCCGATCCGGCCGATCTGCACGAACATCTCGATGAAGTCCGGCTTCGCCGTCAGCAGCTCGCTGAACTCGTCGATCACCAGCACCAGGGAGGGGATCGGCTGCAGGGCGGCTCCCGCGGCCCGCGCCTTCTCGTAGTCGTGGATGTTGGCGTAATTGCCCGCGTCCCGCAGCAGTTCCTGACGGCGGTTGAGCTCACCGCGGATGGAGTCGCCCATCCGGTCGACCAGCGTCAGGTCGTCCGCGAGGTTGGTGATGACGGCCGCCACGTGCGGCATGTGCGCCATGCCGGCGAAGGTCGCGCCTCCCTTGAAGTCGGCAAGGACGAAGTTCAGCGTCTCGGAGGAGTGGGTGACCGCCAGCCCCAGCACCAGGGTGCGCAGCAGCTCCGACTTGCCGGAGCCCGTCGCGCCCACACACAGGCCGTGCGGGCCCATGCCCTCCTGCGCCGCCTCCTTGAGGTCCAGCATCACCGGACGACCGTCCTCGCCCACCCCGATCGGCACGCGCAACCGCTCGGCCAGCGACCGAGGCCGCCAGGTGCGCGACGGGTCCACGGCCCCCGCGTCGCCGAGGTTCAGCAGGTCGGTGAACTCCAGATTGGCCAACAGCGGCTCGTCGTCGTCCCCGCCGGAGGCCATGCGAAGCGGGGCGAGCTGCCGGGCGAGCGCCTCGGCGGACTCCGGCGAGAGAGCGTCGGGCGTCCCCTCGTAGACGGCGCCGTGCGCCGACGCCAGTCGCAACGCGCCGGGCTGGACGACGATGTCCAGCTCACCGCCCGCTCCCGTGAGCTCACCGGGGACGACCTCCAGCACCGTCACACCCTGCAGCCCCTCGGGGTTGGCCAGGACCGAGTCCGGAGGGAGGGAGACGCCGTCCAGGACGACGACCATGTGCGGCTCGTCGGGCAGCGGTCCGGCGTTCGGATGGAAGCGCGGACGGCCGGCGAGCCGCGCCCCGAGCAACTGCTCCAGCTCACCGATGTCGGTGCCGACGAGCCTGCGACTGCCCGCCCCGTCCACCGCGCCGGACGCCTGGACGTGCGGCAGCCACTTGACCCAGTCCCAGTGCGCCAGTTCCTCCCGGCCCGCCGCGACGACGACGACCAGGTCCTCGGACGAGTGCAGCGCCGCCAGCGAGCCGGCCAGGGCCCGGGCGCAGGAGCGCACCGACTGCGGCTCACCGCTGATCGTGACGTGGTAGAAGGCACGCAGGGACACGGCCATCGGCAGGTCGTCCAGGCTGTCATGGACGGCGATGAAGCGCTGCAGCGCGCCCGCCGTCAGCGGCTCGAGCTGCTCCACCGGGCCGGTTTGCGGTGCGACAAGCGGGGTGGCCAGGGCCTGCGCGCCGAGTCCGACACGGACCTGGGCGAAGTCCTCGTCCCCGGGCCGCCGTTCCCACACCCGGCTGCCCTCGGCGACCAGGGCCCACAGCTGGTCCGGAGAGGGGTGCAGGTAGTACTGGGCGTCGCGCTGGGCCCTGGCCGTATCGAGGGCGGTGCGCCGGGTCTGTGCCAGATAGCTCAGGTAGTCCCGGCGCATGTCCGCCAACTGCCCCTGGGAGCCGCGGCGGAAGCGCACCACCATCGCGATCGACATCGCCACGGTCGAGGCGATCATGACCATGCCCATGATCTTCATGAACGGCTGCCCGCTCGTGAAGAAGAAGACCACCGAGCCGCCCATACCGAGCGTCGGCAGCAGTTGCATCAGCACGCTTTCCTGATGCCCCCGGGGCAGTTCCGGCGGCGGCTGCAGGACGACCTCGCCCGTGGGCACCTCGGACGGCAGCGCCCGCGGCGGGCGCTTCACGACGATATGGCTCACTGCTCACCAATCCTCTTGCGAGGCCCCCGAAGTAGCGTCCGTCACCCCGTGTCAGCCGGACGCGGGCCACCGCGTGATCCTACTGACCACCCCTGCGACGGAAGGACGGTAGGGTGCCGGATGTTCGCGTGAGCACACCGCGGGCCGCTCGGCGCACGCACCGGAGCGGGATGCCACACCGCACGGTCATGCCGTCGACGCGAAACCATCACTGAGGGGGAGCAGCAGGTGAGTATCGCGGCCTCCGCGGCAGCCACCGGAGAAGGGCGCGGCACCGCAGCCGCTCCCGCGGCGGGGACGGGACTCGGCTTCTGCCGGGTCACGATCGTCGCCCCCGACAGCCGGATCGACGTGGCGCTGCCCGACGACGTTCCCGTCGCCGACATCTACCCGGAGATCCTCAGGCTCGCCCGGCAGAGTCCGGCCGAGGGCGCCCCGGTCGGCTACCACCTGGTCCGCCGGGACGGAACCGTCCTCGACAGCTCACGGTCGTTCGCCGCCCAGCACATCCTCGACGGCGAACTCCTCGCGCTGCGCCCCTTCTCCGAGTCTCTGCCGCCGGCCGTCTTCGACGACGTCTCCGAGGCGGTCGCCGCCGCCGTGACCCGCGAGCACACCCTGTGGAGCGGCTACCTGACCCGCGCCGCGGGCCTCGTGGGCGGAGGCGTTCTGCCGGCCCTGCTGGCCTTCGTGGCCTGGACCGGCGACCCGCGCCACGACATGAACAGCCTGCCCGGCGTCCTCGCCGCGGTCGTCGGCGTCCTGCTGGTCGCCCTCGCCTGTGTCCGGGCTCGCGTCTACGACGACCACGGCTCCGCCGTGGCCCTCGGGCTCGGCGCGCTGCCCAACGCGGCGGTCGCGGGCTCCGGGCTCCTCCCGCTCACCGACGGCCAGGGCGTCGGCAAGCTGCAGTTCCTGCTGGCCTGCGCCGCGGTACTGCTGGCCTCGGTACTGCTCACCCTGGGCTCACCCCGCGGGGACGGCCCCTTCGTCGCCTTCGTGGTCGCCTCCGGGGCAGGGCTGGGCGCGGCGTTCGCCGCCATCCTCGCGCACTGGACCCCCGCCGAGACCGCCGCTCTGTGCGCCCCCGTCGGCGTGGGCGCCCAGGCCTTCCTGCCCGGCCTGTCCATGCGCTTCGCCCGTCTGCCGATCGGTTTCGACGCCCCGGACTCCGGCGCACGCAGCGTGTACGGCGCCGACCCGATCCCACGGGAGCCGGTCGACGCCGAGCGGATCGCCGCCCAGGCCCGCCGCGGCCACGAACTTCTGGTGGGCCTGGTCGGGGGTTGCGCGGTGATCGCCGTCGGCGCCTGCGCCGTCCTCGGATTCTCCGACGACGTCTGGGCACAGCTCCTCGCGCTGGCCACGGGCATCGCCCTGCTGATGCGCGCCCACCTCTTCCGCTACACCGCCCAGGTCGCCCCCGTGCTGGCCGCGGGCCTCGGCTCCCTCGTCCTGCTCGGCCTCGGTCTGGCGCTCAACCCGCCCGACTCGGTGGTCCACGCGGCTCTGACGGGCGACCGCACCGCGCTGGACCTCCGCACGATCTGGCTCGTCGCCGCGATCGCCGCGGCCTCCGCGACCGTCACCGCGATCGGCCTGATCACCTCCCGTGGCCGTCTCACGCCGTTCTGGGGCCGGTTCCTGGAGATCGCCGAGGGCTTCGTCCTGCTGACGCTGGTGCCGCTGACGCTGGCCGTCTTCGACGTGTACGAGACCGCGCGCTCGATGACCGGCTGACCCGCACCGGAACCCGGAAAGCGGCCGTGACGATCGCCGTCACGGCCGCTCCACCGCTGCACTGCTCACCCGCCCGGGGACCGCTCCGGACCTTCGCTGCCCGCCCTCAGCCCCCGTCCCCCGGCGCCGGCTCCAGGTCGAACTCGCCGTCGCGGGCGCCCAGCACGAAGGCCCGCCATTCCGCCTCGGTGTAGCGCAGCACCGTCTCCGGGTCGAGCGACGAGCGCATCGCCACGGCGCCCTCGGGCAGATGGGCGATCTCGACGCGCTCCTCGTGCTCCTCCGTGCCCGGCGCGCACTCCCACTCGACGCCCGAGATGTCGAGTGCGTAGAGCTCGTCCCGCTCCCGGTCCTTGCGCGCCCGCACTTCCCTGTTCTCGGCGTTCTCGGCGTCGGCCATGTCATCGGCCATGATCGGCTCCGCCCCTTCCCTCTGTTCCCTCTGTCCCAACGAGCTGTGGCGTCACCCTACTTGCCGCAGTTGTCCCAGCTCAGGGGTTCTTCCTTTACGTTCCGGCCCGGCATCGCGGCCCGTACACTGCCCCACCCGCCGGATGCACGGCTGGCATTCCGCACAGCCCCCGGACCGCCGCCCCTCACGGCCGGACCGCCCCCCGCCGGACCGTGGCCAGGACGCCAGCCGTGCATCCCGGACAAGCCCGGCGCACCGGCCTGATACCCTGGCCCTCGGCCGTTTGTGTACGCACCCCCGGAAGCACCCTCAGGCAACGCCTGAAGGTTCTGGAGGTCGCGCTCAGCGGATCCCCGCCTCCCGAGTAACGGAAGCTCCCCCGAGACACAGACCGGGGGCACTCGGTGGCCTGAAAAGACTACGAGGAGTACGCGTGCCGCTCGACGCCGCTACGAAGAAGCAGATCATCACCGAGTTCGGCCAGAAGGAGGGCGACACCGGCTCCCCCGAGGTCCAGGTCGCCATGCTGTCGCGCCGGATCTCGGACCTGACCGAGCACCTCAAGACGCACAAGCACGACCACCACTCCCGTCGTGGTCTGCTGATCCTGGTCGGCCAGCGTCGCCGCCTGCTGCAGTACCTCGCCAAGAAGGACATCCAGCGCTTCCGTGCGCTGGTCGACCGCCTCGGCATCCGCCGCGGTGCGGCGGGCGCCAAGTAGCACGCCGTGAGGGGAGCGGTTCCCGGACGATCGGGGCCGCTCCCTTTGCTGTACTCATCGGTGGGTACCCGGTGAGCAGGGTCCGTCGTACACCCTGGCGTCGCGCGGAAACGTGCGGAGTGTCAGCAACCCTTTGTACTGTGGTAGCGCAACGCGATACGTACGACACGGTGTGATGACGTGTGCTCGCTGTGGGTGAACGTCATCACGCACCCCCGAACGAGGAGAAGCGCGCCTTGCCGCCGCCGGTCCTCGGTAGTGGCCCCCGGGAAAGAGATCCCCGGGTGCTTCGATCGAAGACCGGCCCGCACGAACGGAGCGCTTCTCCGCGCCGTCCCCCTGCCACACGGGCAGCGAGGGACGAAAGACGACAAGTAACGGAGAAAATGCTAGTGGAGAACGAGACCCACTACGCCGAGGCCGTCATCGACAACGGTTCCTTCGGCACCCGCACCATCCGCTTCGAGACGGGCCGCCTGGCCAAGCAGGCCGCCGGCTCCGCCGTGGCGTACCTGGACGACGACACCATGGTGCTGTCGGCCACCACCGCCTCCAAGAACCCCAAGGACCAGCTCGACTTCTTCCCCCTCACGGTGGACGTCGAGGAGCGGATGTACGCCGCCGGCAAGATCCCCGGCAGCTTCTTCCGCCGTGAGGGCCGTCCCTCCGAGGACGCCATCCTCACCTGCCGCCTGATCGACCGCCCGCTGCGCCCGTCCTTCAAGAAGGGCCTGCGCAACGAGATCCAGGTCGTCGCCACGATCATGGCGCTCAACCCCGACCACCTGTACGACGTCGTGGCGATCAACGCCGCCTCCGCGTCCACCCAGCTGGCCGGTCTGCCCTTCTCCGGCCCGATCGGCGGCGTCCGCGTCGCGCTGATCAACGGCCAGTGGGTCGCGTTCCCGACGCACACCGAGCTCGAGGACGCCGTCTTCGACATGGTCGTGGCCGGTCGCGTCCTCGAGGACGGCGACGTCGCGATCATGATGGTCGAGGCCGAGGCCACCGAGAAGACCATCCAGCTGGTCGCGGGCGGCGCCGAGGCGCCGACCGAGGAGGTCGTCGCCTCCGGTCTGGACGCCGCGAAGCCCTTCATCAAGGTGCTCTGCAAGGCCCAGGCCGACCTCGCCGCCAAGGCCGCCAAGCCGACCGGCGAGTTCCCCGTCTTCCTCGACTACCAGGACGACATCCTGGAGGCGCTGTCCGCCGCCGTCCGCCCGGAGCTCGCCTCCGCGCTGACCATCGCGGGCAAGCAGGACCGCGAGGCCGAGCTGGACCGCGTCAAGGCGCTCGCCGCCGAGAAGCTCCTGCCGGAGTTCGAGGGCCGCGAGAAGGAGATCTCCGCCGCGTACCGCTCGCTCACCAAGCAGCTGGTCCGCGAGCGCGTGATCAAGGAGAAGAAGCGCATCGACGGCCGCGGCGTCACGGACATCCGTACGCTCGCCGCCGAGGTCGAGGCCATCCCGCGCGTGCACGGCTCGGCGCTGTTCGAGCGTGGCGAGACCCAGATCCTGGGCGTCACCACCCTGAACATGCTCCGTATGGAGCAGCAGCTGGACACCCTCTCCCCGGTGACCCGCAAGCGCTACATGCACAACTACAACTTCCCGCCGTACTCCGTCGGCGAGACCGGCCGCGTGGGCTCCCCCAAGCGCCGCGAGATCGGCCACGGCGCCCTCGCCGAGCGCGCCATCGTGCCGGTGCTGCCCACGCGCGAGGAGTTCCCCTACGCGATCCGTCAGGTGTCCGAGGCCCTCGGCTCCAACGGCTCGACGTCCATGGGCTCGGTCTGCGCCTCCACCATGTCGCTGCTGAACGCCGGTGTGCCGCTGAAGGCCCCCGTCGCCGGCATCGCCATGGGCCTGATCTCCCAGGAGATCAACGGCGAGACGCACTACGTCGCCCTCACCGACATCCTCGGTGCGGAGGACGCCTTCGGCGACATGGACTTCAAGGTCGCCGGCACCAAGGAGTTCGTCACCGCCCTCCAGCTCGACACCAAGCTGGACGGCATCCCGGCCTCCGTCCTGGCCGCGGCCCTCAAGCAGGCCCGCGACGCCCGCCTCCACATCCTCGACGTGATGATGGAAGCGATCGACACGCCGGACGAGATGTCCCCCAACGCCCCGCGGATCATCACCGTCAAGATCCCCGTGGACAAGATCGGTGAGGTCATCGGCCCGAAGGGCAAGATGATCAACCAGATCCAGGAGGACACCGGCGCCGAGATCACGATCGAGGACGACGGCACCATCTACATCGGTGCCCAGGTCGGCTCCCAGGCCGAGGCCGCCCGCGCCACGATCAACGGCATCGCCAACCCGACCATGCCGGAGGTCGGCGAGCGCTACCTGGGCACGGTCGTCAAGACCACCACCTTCGGTGCGTTCGTGTCGCTGCTCCCGGGCAAGGACGGTCTGCTGCACATCTCGCAGATCCGCAAGCTCGCCGGCGGCAAGCGCGTGGAGAACGTCGAGGACGTGCTCGGTGTGGGCTCCAAGGTCCAGGTCGAGATCGCCGAGATCGACTCCCGAGGCAAGCTCTCCCTGATCCCCGTGGTCGAGGGCGAGGAAGCTGCAGAGGACACGAAGGACGACTCCGACAAGTGACGTCGAGTAGCTCCCAGGCGACGGCCCGCACCTCTTCGGACGCGCGG
>NZ_JBHVYK010000069.1:0-2737 GCF_042880855.1 Streptomyces sp. NPDC058291 | reverse complement strand
TTTATGTGGATGTTTCTTCATCTTTCTTCTGCTATATGCGTCGTAGTTACGCACCCGGGCGTGGCCCGCCACCTTTGGGTGGGGGGCGCCGCTCGCCCGTACCCAAACCCTGATCAAGGGCACGGCCGGCATCGGTGTCGTCCGCAAGACCACCCTCCCCGGCGGCCTGCGCATCGTCACCGAGACGCTCCCCTCGGTCCGCTCCGCCACCTTCGGCATCTGGGCGCACGTCGGCTCCCGCGACGAGACGCCGTCCCTGAACGGCGCCACGCACTACCTGGAGCACCTGCTCTTCAAGGGCACGACGCGCAGGTCCGCGCTGGACATCTCCTCCGCCATAGACGCGGTCGGCGGCGAGATGAACGCGTTCACGGCGAAGGAGTACACGTGCTACTACGCGCGCGTGCTCGACACCGACCTGCCACTCGCCATCGACGTCGTCTGCGACATGCTGACGGGCTCCCTCATCCGCGAGGAGGACGTCAACGTCGAGCGCGGCGCGATCCTCGAAGAGATCGCCATGACCGACGACGACCCCGGCGACTGCGTGCACGACCTGTTCGCGCAGACGATGTTCGGGGACACCGCCCTGGGACGCCCGGTCCTCGGCACCGTCGACACGGTCAACGCCCTCACCGCCGACCGCATCCGCCGCTTCTACAAGAAGCACTACGACCCCACCCACCTGGTGGTGGCCGCCGCGGGCAACATCGACCACAACAAGGTCGTCCGCCAGGTCCGCGCGGCCTTCGACAAGGCGGGCGCCTTCAAGAGCGCCGACGCCGCGCCCATCGCCCCCCGCGACGGCCGGCGGGCGATCCGCACCGCCGGCCGCGTCGAGCTGATCGGCCGCAAGACGGAACAGGCGCACGTCGTCCTCGGCATGCCCGGCCTGGCCCGCACGGACGACCGCCGCTGGGCGCTCGGCGTGCTGAACACGGCCCTGGGCGGAGGCATGTCCTCCCGGCTCTTCCAGGAGGTCCGCGAGAAGCGCGGTCTGGCCTACAGCGTGTACTCGTACACCTCGGGCTTCGCCGACTGCGGTCTCTTCGGCGTGTACGCGGGCTGCAGGCCCTCGCAGGTCCACGACGTCCTGAAGATCTGCCGTGATGAACTCGACCAGGTCGCCGAGCACGGCCTGTCCGACGACGAGATCGGCCGCGCCATCGGCCAGCTGCGAGGCTCCACGGTCCTCGGCCTGGAGGACACCGGCGCGCTCATGAACCGGATCGGCAAGAGCGAGCTGTGCTGGGGCGAGCAGATGTCGGTCGACGACATGCTCGGCCGGATAGCTGCCGTGACCCCGGACGAAGTCCGCGCGGTGGCGCGCGACATCCTGGGACGACGGCCCTCGCTGTCGGTCATCGGCCCGCTCAAGGACAAGCAGGCCGCCCGGCTGCACGACGCGGTCGCCTGACCCCGTCCGGTCTTCGGCAAGCACCATCGGCAAGCATCTTCGGTAAGGAAGCACAGAGATGAGCAAGCTGCGCGTGGCCGTCCTCGGCGCCAACGGCCGGATCGGCTCCGAGGCGGTACGGGCGGTCGAGGCCGCCGAGGACATGGAACTGGTGGCCGCCCTCGGCCGCGGCGACAAGCTTCAGACGCTGACGGAGACCGGGGCGCAGGTCGCCGTCGAGCTGACCACCCCGGCCTCGGTGATGGACAACCTCGAGTTCTGCGTGGGGCACGGCGTCCACGCCGTGGTCGGCACCACCGGCTGGACCGAGGAACGCCTCGCGCAGCTCGAGGGCTGGCTGGCCGCGTCCCCGCGGACGGGCGTGCTCATCGCCCCGAACTTCTCCATCGGGGCCGTCCTCACCATGAAGTTCGCGCAGATCGCCGCGCCCTACTTCGAGTCGGTCGAGGTCGTGGAGCTGCATCACCCGAAGAAGGTGGACGCCCCCTCCGGCACCGCCACGCGCACCGCCCAGCTCATCGCCGAGGCCCGCCGCAACGCGGGGACCGCCCCGGCCCCGGACGCCACCGAGACGGGCCTGGACGGGGCGCGCGGCGCGAACGTCGACGGGATCCCCGTCCACGCCGTCCGGCTGCGCGGCCTGCTGGCCCACCAGGAGGTTCTGCTGGGCGGCGAAGGCGAGACCCTCACGGTCCGCCATGACTCGCTGCACCACAGCAGCTTCATGCCGGGCATCCTGCTGGGCGCCCGCAGGGTGGTGTCGACGCCGGGTCTCACCTTCGGCCTGGAACACTTCCTCGACCTGAACTGAGTCCTGACGTCATGCGCGCGAAGATCTCCTACGCCGTCACGGCCGCCGTCCTGGTCTTCTACTTCGTCCTGGTCGGCAGCCGCGGCGTCATGCTCATCCAGTCCGGCACGCTGCTGACCGTCACCTTCGGCGTGGCGGTGCTCGTCCTGCCGGTGATCGGCGTCTGGTTCCTGTGGAAGAACACCCAGTTCGTCCGCCGGGCCAACGCCCTCGCCGCGGAACTCGACGCCGAGGGCGGCCTGCCCGTCGACGAACTCAGGCGCACCCCTGGCGGCCGCGTCGACCGCGACTCGGCCGACGAGGTCTTCGCCCGGCGCAAGGCCGAGACCGAGGCCGCCCCGGGGGACTGGCGCACCTGGTTCCGTCTCGCCGTCGCCTACCACGACGCCCGTGACACCCCGCGGGCCCGCAAGGCGATGCAGCGTGCGATCGCCCTGCACGACGGCAAGCCGGTCCAGACCGCCTGAACCGCACGCACGGGGAAGGGGCGGGTCCGCGACCTCGCGGAC
>NZ_JBHVYK010000068.1:3306-42061 GCF_042880855.1 Streptomyces sp. NPDC058291 | reverse complement strand
CCACCGGGCGGCGCCCCTCTTCGCCGTGCGGGCCGCTACCGGACGCTCGCCTCCACGACCGAGATCGCCCCCGCGGTCTCCACCACCCGCTCCAGCCGGAAGCCCGCCTCGGCCAGCAGCCCCTTGTACTGCGCGGCCGTGCGCTCCTTGCCGCCCACGAGCAGCATCAGCCACAGGTCGACCAGCTTCGAGGCGTGCGCGGCGTTCGCCTTGTCCGGCACCACCATCTCCATCAGCAGCAGCCGGCCGCCCGGCCGCATCGCGGCCCGGACGTTGCGCAGGATCTGCAGGACCTGCTCCTCGGGCCAGTCGTGGACGATGTGCTTGAGGACGTAGGCGTCCCCGCCCTCGGGCACCGGCCCGAACAGGTCGGCGGCCACCACCTCGCAGCGGTCGGCGACCTGCTGCTCGGCCAGGTACTGCGCCGCGCCGTTGTCGGCCACCCGCGGGTCGGCGAGGATCCCTCGTACGCCCGGCGACTTCGCGAGGATGCCCGCGAGCAGTTCGCCGCGCCCGGCGCAGAAGTCCACGACCGTGCCGAACCGGGAGAAGTCGTAGGCGGCCAGGATCGGTTCGGTCTCGGTAGTGGACATGGCGCCCATGCCCTTGAAGAACACCTCGCCGTACTCCGGCTTGGCCTCCAGGAACTCGAAGGCCGTCATGCCGCGCAGCTTGGGCAGGCTCGGCTCCCCGGAGCGCACCGCGTCGACGAAGTGCGACCAGTCCTCCCAGTGGACCGGATGCCCCATGAGCACCGCGATGCCGCGCATCGACATCGGCGCGTCCTCCAGCAACGCCTCCGCCATCGGCGTCAGGGCGAAGCTGCAGTCCTTGCGCTCGGCAAAGATCCCGTTCGAGGCGAGCAGCCGCAGCAGCCGGTGCAGGGTCTCCGGGTGCGCGCCGACCCGCCCGGCGAGCCGCGCGACCGGCAGCGGACCGTCGCGGAGCGCTTCGGCCACGCGCAGCTCCGCGGCGGCGTAGATGGCCTGGCTGAGCATGGCGCCCTGGACCATTTCGAGCAGCGAGAACGGTGCGGGGGCGAGCTTGCGTGCCAGCCTCTGCAGACCGGTGCGCACGCTTTCGACGGCTCGGACGACACGGGCGGGCGGCAGCGGCATGGGTTCCTCCGTGTGGTGGGCGGCGAGCGGCCGGGTGGTCCGCCCGCGACGGCAGGTCGGCGTGCCCGCGGCCGGCGAGGGCCGGGCACGCCCCGGACACCGAGGGTCCGGTGGCGCGGACGGGCCGCGCTCGCGGACGGCTGGAGCCCTGCCCACGCCGTGGGGGCGGGGGGGGAGGGAGGCGGACGGCCGCGGGGCCGGGTGACGGCAGCAGGGCCGGGGACGGCAGCGGTAGGCCGGGGACCACGTGCGGACCTGCGACGGCCGCGGAGCCGCGAGACGGCCCGACGACGACCGCAGGGGCGGAGACGGCCGCGAGGGCCGGGGACCGCCGCAGGGGGCCGCGTCTGTGGGCGGGCCGGTGCGGCCGGGCCTGCGCAGCTCCAGTCGGTCCCCACTCGCGCTCCGGGGGCAGTCGAGAGAGCCCGGTGACGATGAGCACCGTCCGTCTCGGCCATGGCCGAGAAGAGTCCCGGAGGGCCGATTCCCGTGAAGAAGCTTGCCTCGTCTGCCGCGCTGTCGGAGCGCGCCGAGCGCATCGCCCGACGCTCCCGAGCCGACAACTGGAAGAAGCCGCCGCGGCGCATCGAGCCGTCCGAGTGCATCACCTGCGACAGCTGCCTGCGCGGCTGCCCCGCGGAGTTCGGCGCGATCTTCGACCGCGGCCTGGACGTGGTGATCGTCCCCGAACTCTGCTCGGGCTGTCCCGCCTGCGTCCTGGAGTGCCCGGTCGACTGCATCTACGTCGACGAGGACTGGACCCCCACCGACGACGCGATGTGGAACCACGTCGAGCTCACCGCCGAGAGTGCCGCATGAACGATCCCGCAGGGCGCCAGGAGTCCCGCCGCGCCGTCCAGGCGAGGAAGCGGATCAGCCGCCGTCCCAGCCGGCTCGGTCTGCCCGCCGGAAGCACGGCCACACCGGACCGCGTCGGCGCACCGGACGCCGGCTTCCCCGGACTGCTCCGGCGCGTCTGGCAGCACGCGGCCGGGGCCCGGGATCTGCGGTCGGGTCTCGACGTGCTGCTCACCCTCGACGGGCACGTCCCCGCCGACGTCCAGCTGCGGGCCCTGAACTCCGCCGAGCAGGCCGCCCTCGTCGCGCTGTGCGGACTGAGCTGGCGCGAGGGCGACGGCGACGCCGACGTGCCCTCAGGCGCGGCCGGACCCGGTGAGCCGTCCGGACCGCCCGCCTTCCGCGGGGAGATCGGCCTCACCACCAGCGGCCGCATCGCCGTGCGCACACCCGACGCCCGCCCCCTCGACCCCCGTGACCTGGTCGGCGGTGTCCGCCGCGTGCCGTGGAGCCGCGAGGTCCTCGCCGTCTACCGGCGTGAACTGGACCGGGTCCGCGAGCGGCGCGCCGCCGGCGCCGCCGACTGCCGCGCCTGGCTCGCCGCGCAGGGCCCCGAGGGCCGCGACGCGCTGGTCGTCCAGGCCAGGGAGGCGGCCCTGCGCACCGCCCCGTTCGTCCTCTACCAGGAGGACACGCAGTACACGAACTTCCGCGGGCGCAACACGCTGACCGGCAAGACCCTGTGGCCGGGCCACCCGGACTGCGCCCTCAGCGCCCTGCACGGCCTTCCGCTCGACCTGTGGTCGGACGAGGACGCCCAGTTGGTGGTCTGCCTCACGCTGCTCATCCGCTCGGCCGGCTTCGGCCGCGTCGAGGAGGCCAACGGCACCCAGCTGACCGTCGACCACGTCGCGTACACGCTGGAGCGGGTGCGCCGCGCCTACAACGACGTACCGGGAGCCGAGCCGGTGCCGGCCCCCGCCTCCCACCGCGTCGCCGACCTCGACCGGCTCGCCGTCGCCCTGCGCGAGCGCAGGCAGTCGGTGAGCCGCGGCGCCCAGCTGTACCGCGAGATCCACGGGGCGCTGATGCACAAGGTGGAGCGGGTGGCCACCGCTCCCGGTCCCGCCGCACGGGCCCGCCAGGACGCCGTCGCCGAGCACCTGCGCACGCGGCTGTCGCTGACCGGCGGCACGCTCGCCGACCTCGGACGGGAGCTGGCCGCCGCGCCCGACTGGCTGGCCCGGCCGCACGGCGCCTTCGGCACCGGCCTGGAGTCCCTGGTGTACGAGAGCGTGGCCGCGACCGTCGCGGCCTTCGGCGCCGACTTCGCGATGAGCCGCGGCATGCGCTCGCTGCCCGGCCTGGTGCGCGCGCTGCGCGGCGAGAACTGGGCGGAGATCTGCGACTGGGACATCACCCGCTTCTTCTGCTGTGTGGTGCCGCGCCCGGAGGCCGCCGCCCACTTCGGCGGCTCCGAGGCCGCGCTCGCCGACGCCGCCTGGGCGATGTCCTCGCGCATGCAGTACAACTCCTGGCACTTCGTCGCCGGCAACCTGCCGCGGGAGCCCGAGGTGGTGGCCCGCGACCACTTCGTGCCGCCCGTCGTCCCGGACATCGCGTTCTTCTCCGACCAGCACCATCACGGGCACGTCAACAACAACGTGCGTTTCTCCATCCGCTCCCCGCAGGCCGTCGAGGTCGACGGGCGCCGCTTCGACGGCTTCATGGACCTCAGGCTGCTGCGCTGCGCCGGCGACCCGTTCGGCGAGCAGGACCTGCTCGCCGCGCACCAGGTGTCGGGCCTCATCGCCCGCGCCACCTCGCTCGCCGCCGAACTGGTCGCCGCCGGGTCCGAGCTGGAGGTCACCGCGTTCGACTCCGGCTGGCACTGGTCGGCCATCACGGGCCGGGGGCCCGCGGCCTCGGACTCCCTGGCCGGCCAGATCCGCAGAGCGTCCTGAGGGGGAAGCGATGACCGCCCGCGGCGTCAGCCACACCAGGGAACTCCTGCGGCGGGGAGAGCTGTCCGCCGTGGAGCACACGACCGCCGTCCTGAACGCCGCTCGCGAGCGGGACGCGCTCGACGCGTACGTCGCCGTCGGGGGCGAGGAGGCGCTGCGCGCGGCGCGGCGCGCCGACGCGCGGATCCGCGAACTCGGCGCCGACGCCTGGCGGGCCCTGCCGCTGCTCGGCGTCACCGTCTCCGTGAAGGACCTGCTGCAGACCCGCGACCTGCCCACGGTCCGCGGTTCGCTGCTGCCCAACGCCCGCCCCCGCGAGGACGCTCCCGCCGTGGCCCGGCTGCGCGCCGCCGGAGCCGTCGTGGTCGGCAAGACCGCCACCTCCGAGTACGGCTGGAGCGCCTCGACGGTCAGCCGCGTCGCTCCGCCGACCCGCAACCCCTACGATCCGCGCCTGAGCGCGGGCGGCTCCAGCGGCGGCGCCGCCGCGGCGGTGGCGACGGGCCTGTGCGACGGCTCCCTGGGCACCGACGGCGCCGGATCGATCCGCATCCCGGCGGCGTTCTGCGGCGTCGTCGGCTACAAGCCGACGCTGGGCCGCATCCCGTACGTCCCCAACAGCGCCGACCGGCTCGCCCACCAGGGGCCCCTCGCCCGCACCGTCGCCGACGCCGCGCTGCTCGGGCAGGTCATGGCGGGCCCGCACCCGGCCGACCCCGACTCCGGTCTGGGCTCCCTGGACGCGCCGCGCGCCGACCGGGTGCTCAGGATCGGCTGGATCGAGTACGCCGGCACCGCCGCCGAGGTCCGCCAGGTCACCGGGCAGGCGCGGCTGGCCCTGCTGGGCCAGGGCCACCTGGTCGAGGACGTCGAGCCGCGCTGCACCCACCTGTACCCCGCGCTCGTCGACCTCCTGGCCGCCAGCGAGGCGGCCGGGGCCCGGCCCGAGGACGACGAGTGGGCCGACCCGGGCCGCCTGGAGGTGATCCGGTACGGGCGCACCCTCAGCGGCGCGGACGTGATCCGCGCCGAGGAGGCCCGCCAGAGCCTGCGCACCACCTTGCGCACCGTCATGGACCGCTACGACGTCCTCGCCATGGCCACCGTGCCCGTCGAGCCGTTCGCCGCCGACGCCATCGGCCCGTCCTGGGCGGACGATCCGCGGGACCTGCGGTGGCTGGCCTGGGCGCCCGCCTCGTACCCCTTCAACATGACCGGCCAGCCGGCCCTGTCGCTGCCCGCCGGGCTCACCCGCTCCGGCCTGCCGGTGGGCCTGCAACTGGTCGGCCCTGTCGGCGGGGACGATCTCGTCCTCTCGCTCGCCGGGCGCCTGGAGTCGGACCTCGGCACCCCGGTGCCGCCCACCGCGCGGGCCCTGGAGCCCGCGGCCGCCCGGTAACTCACGCCTGTGGAAAGGACGTTCCCATGTACGTCAGGTCATGGTCCTCGCCCGCCGCGGAGGGCAGCGTCGGGCGGCCCTCGTTCGTGGCCGATCACGGGCTGTGGGACGAGGCCCGCACCGCCGCGGCCGAGCGGATCGAGGCGAGCCTCGCCGCGTTCGACTTCGTCCGCCTCGTCTTCGGCGACCCGCACGGACTGGCCCGCTCCAAGACCCTGACCGCCGAGGCGTTCCGCGCCGTGCTGCGCAACGGCATGAACTTCAGCCCCGGGCCGTTCGTCTTCGACACCGGGCACGCCGTCGCCGTCGACTTCCTCGGCGACCACGGCATCGGCGTCGACGAGATCGCCGGCGCCGGGAACTTCGTCCTCGTCCCCGACCCGCTCACCTTCCAGTCCCTGCCCGGCGGCGAGGCCCGCACCGCCTGGGTGATCGGCGACGAGTACCTGCGCGACGGCAGCCCGCACCCGCTGTCCTCGCGGGCCGTGCTGCGCCGCGTCGTCGACCGGTACACCGAGCACGGCCTCGCCCCCGTCCTCGGTCTGGAGGTCGAGTGGTACCTCACCCGGCGTCTCGACGACGAGCCCGGCAACGCCGGCAACGGCTTCGGCCTCCAGGGCCGGGCGCCGCGCGTGGCGGCCCTGAACGCGGGCTACCAGTTCAACCTCGACGCCCACTACGACACCGTCGCCCCGCTGACCGACCCGCTCGCCCTGCACCTGCTCGCCCTGGGCCTGCCCCTGCGGACGATGGAACACGAGTCCGGGCCCGGGCAGGTCGAGACGACGTTCAGCCCGATGTCCGCGCTGGACGCCGCCGACGCGATGCTGGTCTTCCGCACGGTCGCCAAGAGCTGGTGCGCCCGCCGGGGCCACCACGCCTCCTTCATGTCGCAGCCGCTCCTGGACGCCGCCGATCCCAGCGGCTGGCACCTCAACCAGTCGGTCACGGACCTCGCCTCGGGCGGCAACCTGTTCGGCACCGAGGGGCCTTCCGGCGGGCTGCCCCCGCAGGGCAAGGCGTACGCCGAGGGGCTGCTGTCCTGGGCGCGGGAGCTGTTCCTGCTCTCGGTGCCCACCGTCAACGGCTACCGGCGGCTCGCCGCCGAGCACGCCCTCGCGCCCACCCGGCCGGGCTGGAGCCAGGAGGACCGCAGCGCGATGCTCCGCGTCGTCGGCCACGGCGCCGGGGCGCACATCGAGAACCGGATCGGCGAGCCGTGCGCCAACCCGTACCTGAACATCGCCGCGCAGCTGTTCGCGGGGCTGGAGGGCCTGACCGGGCAGGCGGCGGCGCCCGCGGGGGCCGGCGACGCCTCTTCGGTGCCGCAGCACCTGGGCGAGGCCCTCGACGCCTTCCGCGCCGGGCGCGCCGCCCGGCTGCTCGGCGAGCCGCTCGCCGCCTGCCTGGTCAAGCTCAAGGAGAGCGAGCTGCGCCGCTACGAGGCCTGGTGCGTGCAGGCGGCGCCCGCTCCCGGCCGGGTCACCGAGTGGGAGCAGCGTGAGTACTTCGGCGCCTACTGACCCGTATCGAGCCCCTGTCCCCCGCCGTTCCCCTCTCGACGAAGGCCTCTCATGATCGCCCGTTACACGCTGCCCGAGATGGCCGGCCTCTTCACCGACCGGTCCCGTTACGCCACCTGGGTCCGGGTGGAGATCCTCGCCTCCGAGGCGCAGGCCGCCCTCGGCCGCGTGCCGCACGAGGCGGTCGAGGACATGCGCCGCGCCCGTGTCCCGGACCCGGAGCGGGTCGCCGAGATCGAGCGGGAGCGCGACCACGAGGTGCTCTCGTTCCTCGCCGCCTACTGCGAGGACATCCCCGACTCCTCCGCGCGGTGGGTGCATCTCGGCATGACCAGTTACGACCTCGTCGACACCGCGCTCGGCCACACCCTGGCCCGCGCCACGGACCTGCTCGCCGACGCCGCCCGGCGGTTGCGACGGGTGCTGACCGAACGGGCCCTGGAGCACTGGGACACGGTGATGGTGGGCCGCACGCACGGCATGCACGCCGAGCCCACCAGCTTCGGGCACAAACTCGCCGGACACGCCTTCTCCGTGGACCGTTCGCTGCGCCGGCTCGCCGCCGCCCGCGAGGCCGTCGCCGTGGGCACCGTCTCCGGTTCGGTCGGGACGTACGCGCTGATCGACCCGCTGGTCGAGGAGCACGTCTGCGCCGCCCTCGGCCTCGGCGTCGAGCCCGCGCCCAGCCAGGTCGTCGCCCGTGACCGGCACGCCCAGCTCCTGCAGGCGGTGGCCACCCTGGGCGCCTGCGTGGAACAGATCGCCCTGGAGCTGAGGCTGCTGCAGCGCACCGAGGTCCGTGAGGTGGAGGAGGCGCGCACCGGCGCCTACCAGGGCTCCAGCGCCATGCCGCACAAGCGCAACCCGACCGCCAGCGAGCGGCTGTGCGGCCTGGCCCGTCTGCTGCGCGGCTACGCCGACACCGCGCTGGAGAACGTGGCGCTCTGGCACGAACGCGACCTCGCCCACCAGTCGGTGGAGCGGGTGATCCTGCCGGACAGCCTGTGCGTCGGCCACTTCCAGGTGACCAAGGCGGCCGACCTGGTGGCCTCGCTCACCGTCGACGCCGACCGGATGCGGGCGCACATCGACCAGACCGACGGCCTCGTCTACAGTTCTGCGGTGCTCGCCGAACTCCTCGGCGACGGCATGGAACGCGAACACGCCTACCGCAGCGTGCAGGCCGCGGCCGACCACACCCTGGCGACGGGCGAGCACTTCGGCGCGTCCCTGGCCAAGCAGGGCATCGACCTGGCCGGACTCGGCCCCGAGCGCTTCCTCACCCGCCACGACGTGATCCGCACCCGATTGGAGAAGCTGCATGAGCTGGAAGATTGACCGCGTCGACGGCGCCGCGCTCGACCTGGACGAGGTCCTCGGCGTCTACCGCGCCTCGGGTCTCGGCGAGCGGCGGCCGGTCGGGGACCGGGAGCGGTTCGCGGCCATGGTCGGCAACGCCAACCTCGTGCTGGTCGCCCGCGACGACGAGGGCACGCTCCTCGGCATCGTGCGCGCCGTCTCCGACTTCTCCTACGTCACCTACGTGTCGGACATCGCCGTCGTACGGGACCGCCAGCGCTCCGGCATCGGCCGGGCCCTGATCGACGCCACGCGGGACGAGGCCCCGGACGCCAAGCTCGTGCTGCTGTCCGCGCCCGCGGCCGTCGACTACTACCCGCACATCGGGTTCACCCGTCACGACTCGGCCTGGGTGCTCAACCCCTAGCGCCCTCGGCACCCGTAGAAACCCGCTTCCCACGGGGCAGCCGGGGCTGTACCGGGGCTCGACCGCGCTTGCCTACATTCAGGGTCAGGGCGGGCCCGTCCCGCGCCCAGCACCGCATCCCCGGGGGAGGCACGACCGTGACATCGGCACAGGCGCTGCTCGACACCCGCCCGCCCGTCGGCCCCGCCCCGGCCGCCCCCCGGCCCGCGGGAGACCACGAGCCGGCGGCCACCGGCCACGGGGCCGTCGTCTCGATGCCCTCCGGCCGGCGCGTCCTCGTGGTCGACGCTGACAACGCCTGCGCCGAATCCCTGGTCACCCAGTTGCGCCGGCACGGTCACGAGGCCTTCGGCGTCCGGCGCGGGGAGGCCGCGCTGCGCGCCCACGAGGACGCCGATCTCGTCCTGTTGGACCTCGAACTGCCCGACCTGGACGGTCTGGAGGTCTGCCGCGCCATCCGCGCCGTCAGCCGGGTGCCCGTCATCATCGTCACCGCCCGCGCCTCCGAGCTGGACTGTGTCCTCGGCCTGCAGGCGGGCGCCGACGACTACGTCGCCAAGCCGTACGGGCTGCGCGAGCTGATGGCCCGCATCGAGGCCGTGATGCGGCGGGCCGAGTGGCAGCCGGCCGCCGCGCGCGAGATCCGGCACGGCCGTCTGCACATCGACGTGGGTTCCCGCGAGGTCCTGGTCGGCGGCGAGGAAGTCGCGCTGACCCGCAAGGAGTTCGACCTCCTGTGCCTGCTGGCCTCGCATCCGGACACCGTCATCCCGCGCAAGCAGCTCCTCCAGCAGGTCTGGGGCGACTCCTGGTCGCGCCGCACGGTCGACACCCACGTCAGCAGCCTGCGCGGCAAGCTGGGCGACAGCGGGTGGATCGTGACGGTGCGCGGCGTCGGGTTCATGCTCGGCAACCCCTGAGCGGCGACCCCGCCCTCCACGCCTCGCGCCGGACGAGCGCCGCGGCCCCGCGCCCCGGCAGCGAGGCGACGTCCGACCGCCCGGGACGGCGCACAGCGCGCCCGGTCCACCTGCGCCCCGGCGCGGCCTCGACGCGGGGGCCGGTTCGGTCAGGTGCCCGGCGTGCGGGCGTCAGCCGTCGACGCCCGGTCCCCGTCCCCGTCGCACACCACGCCACACCACGCCACGCCATGCTGCGCACAACGCTGCGCTGCGCTGCGCGCTGCGTCGTGCTCTCCGGTGAGTCGAGTGGACTTCGAGCGGACTTCGAGCCGGTCTCATGCGTTCCGGCCGACTCTGGGTGAGGCGCGATCACCAGAACGCGCCGTTCCACTTCCGCTTTCGCACCCATCGGGGAGATCGACCATGCAGATCCGCTCGCGTCTGACCCAGGCCGGCATGCTGGCTTCCGCCGTCGTGGCCGCCGTCGCCGTCTCCACCGCTCCGGCCTCCGCCGCCGCGGCGGTGACCGCCTCGCCCAGCAGCGGGCTGACCGACGGACAGACCGTGACCGTCACCGGCACCGGTTTCCCGGCGGGCGCCCAGGTCGCCGTGTCGCAGTGCCGCGAGAACACCACCTGCACCGACGCGCTGACCAAGGCCACCGTCGGCGCCAACGGCGCCTTCACCGCGTCCTACACCGTGCACAAGCAGTTCACGGCCACCGACTGGAGCACCGGCACCGGTACGTCGGTCACGGTCGACTGCGGTGCGCAGCAGTGCCAGCTGGTGGCCTACCTGGACGCCACCGGCGCCGTCGGCACGAAGATCTCCTTCGGCTGAGGCGCGCCCCCGGCCCCTCGGACCGCAGCCCATCGATCGGCGCCCGCGACCGGCGCCGATCGGTGGGCGCGTTCGTGTTCGGGCCGTCCCCGGGACGCGACGTCCTCAGGCCGAGGCGGACGTCACCGGCACGGCCTCCCAGGCGAAGCCGTCCGGGTCGGTGAAGGCCTTGTCGGTGCTGCCGAGCACGATGCGGTGCGAGCCGCTGCCCTCCTCGGGCACCCCGACGTCCTTGGCCAGACCCCGGCGCTTGTACAGCGCCAGCTTGACGGGGGCGGCGTCGTCGGAGGCGAACTCGACGTACTTGCCGCCGAAGCTCTTCGCGACGGACAGGCCCCGCTCGACGTAGAACTGCTTGCTCGCCTTGACGTCCTCGACGCCGAGCAGGAGCACGAGGTCGTCGACCTCGCGGGTGGCGGGGCCGGTGTTCTTCTTCGACGAGGTCGCCATCTTCCAGATCGTGCCGTCCGGGGCCTGCACGACGCCGCCGTAGCCCCACAGGGACTTCGAGACCGGCTTCAGCTCGGTGGCGCCGGCCTCCAGGGCGGAGCCGATGAAGCTGTCGACGTCGGCGGGCTGGGACACGGTGATCGACATCGTGAACCCGCGGAATCCGGTCGTCGGCGCCTCGGAGGCGCGCAGACCCAGCCGCGGGCCCAGCCCGAAGGCGGCGGAGTAGAAGCGTTCGGCGGCCGTGGGATCGGCCACCTCCAGGGTGACGGATGCGAGGGTGGTCATGTCGATCACTGTAGCCCTGAGCCCTCAACGGAGTTGGGGGATCTGACGCCCCGACAGGGGGCCGAGGCGCCCGCCCGCCGGCCGCCGGGGCGCCGGTGCGCCCGTCCGTCGTGATCGTGCCGGGGGCGGTCATCCTGCCCAAGGCCGAAGGGCTCGGGCCGATTTCGCGGCGGGCGCCTCGACGTCGGGCGCCCGTGCGCGCTCCCGGTCGCCCCGGTCGGCGGCGCGGTCGTGCGAGGTCGGGCGGGTGCCGGGCCGCGATCCGTGCCTGCCGCCATGCGGGTGAGCCAGGGCCCGGTCCGTCGCGGCCGAGGCCGGCGTGCGGCTCCCGTGCACGGGCCGCGGGCCGGTCCCCGGGGTTCCCGGTCGCCGCATTTCGCCTGGCGGGGATCTGTAGCGGTTCTTGAGCGGAATACGAGCGGATCACGATGCTCACGAGCCACCCTGTCGAGTAGACCGACACGTGGTGAGGTGAGCTATGGACGCAGCAGTGGAGAGGGCGGTCGCGTACCTGCGCGAGCGATTCAGCGATCCGCTGACCGCCGCGGATATCGCCCGAGACGCTCCGCTCGGCCGTTTCGTCTTTTCGCGCGTGTTCCGGGAGGAGACCGGGACGAGCCCCGGGGAATTCCTCGATGCCATTCGTCTTGACGAGGCGAAGAAACTGCTCGACGGCACTTCGATGACCCTTGCGGAAATATCCGACGCGGTCGGATATACGGGCCTGGACTCGTTCACCCGCTCCTTCACGGCCGGTGTCGGCCTGTCTCCCGGCCGGTTCCGCCGGCTGTGCCGTGACGAGGGGGAGGCGCCGCCGGGGCCGCAGCCGGGCCCGGGTCCGCTGCACGGCTCGGTCGCGGGCACGGTCAGGCTGCCGCAGGGCCACGGCAACGCGCGCGTGTTCTTGGGGGCGTTCGCCACAGCCGTCGTCCGGTACCCGGCGGTCGCCTCGGCGGTCGTCGACGTGCCGAGCGACCGGCCGTCCTGCTACTCCTTGCGGAACGTCCCCGAGGGGCGCTGGCATCTGCTCGCGGTGGCGGTGGCCGCCGGCGCCGGTCACGATCCGCAGGCCGTGCGGACCGCGCTCGTCGGGGGCGACGGCGCCACGACCGTGACCGTCACCGCCGGGGACGTCACCAGTGCGGCGGTGCGGCTGCGTCCGGCCCGTCCGGTCGACCCGCCGGCGCTGCTCGCGCTGCCCGACCTCGAACCGCCGGCGAGCGTGGTGCCGCCTCCCGGATGCGCCGCGGCGGCCGCGGGTGCGGCCGGCGTGGAGCGGGGGCGGCCCCCCGGGCGTCGGCTGCGGGTGGTGCCGCCGCCGGGGGCCTGAGAGCGCCGGTCAGGGGCCCGAGGGCGACAGCTTGCGGCACGGCTCCTGACGGGCCTTCAGCCGCTCGGCGAGCAGACACCACTCCTTGCCGATGTGTTCGGCGATGGGGGCGACGACGCCGAGCCAGTGCGGCGGGACGGCGTCGACGAACCGCGGCCAGTCCTCGCCGGGCTCGGTGGCGTGGCACTGCATCCAGCGCAGCAGCTCCCGGCCGCCGGCGGTGTAGCGGATGGCGGGGTCGGTGGCCATCTTGGCCGCCACCGCCGCCCAGGTGGGCGGGGCTTCGGTGTGGTTCCGGCGCTGCGGCGGCGCGGCCTCTGCGCTCGCGGCCACCCGCAGCGCCGCCCGGCGGACGCCGTCGGCGGCCGCCTCGGCCGGCGCCGTCACGTCGTCGGGCGGGGGCGCGGACGGCACGGGGCGCACGTGCTGCGGGCGTGCGGCATGCGTGCGGCGCCCGTCGCGTTCGGGCCCCTCGCCGCGCCGTAGCCGTGCGCTGACGTCGTGCACCGTGCCCAGCGAGACGTCGGTGGCCCTGGCGACCTGGCGCAGCGGGGCGTCCGGATGGGCGGCGATGTACTCGGCGGCGCGCCGTCTGCCCTCGCCGGCGTCGACCGGACGCCGCCTGCCGTCCTGGCCGATGCGCTTGCCGCCCTGCGGCGTCGCGACCGCCGACCGTTCGCGCAGCGAGGCGATCGTCTTCGCGCTCAGTCCGGCGATGCCGGCGATGGCGCGGTCGGACCAGTCGGGGTGGGAGCCGAGGACGCGCTGGGCTCCGGCGACGCGGTCGGCCCGCGACAGCGGCAGGCCGTGCACGCCGTTCGCCTTCATGGCGATGACGAGGGCCTCGGCGTTGGAACAGTCGAGGAAGCGGGCCCGGACGGTCTCGTCGCCCATGAGCCGGGCGGCCTCCAGCCGGTGCAGCCCGTCGATGACACGGCAGCCGTCCACCTGGACGAGAAGGGGAGGAAGCTCCGCCGAACTCGCGGCGTCGACGAGAAGCCGGACATGGGCGGCGTCCGTTCCGCCCTGGCGCAGAGAAACTCCGGGAGAGAGCGCGGCGATGGGAACTTCACGTGCCGGGAGTTCCTCGAAGTTCTTCAGGTCGAATTCGCTGTGCGCCGACGATCCGACGCTTTCCCTCTGAACGAGACTGAATGCGCTCGTTATCGAGACGGCTTGCGCGTTCCTCTGGGACATTCCTGTGACTCCCTCTCTGCTGCCGCTGCCGAAGAGGGTCGCAGGGGGGTCTCCATCCCCAGTGGAGAGCAGGTCGACGTTGCCTGGAAGAACGGCGCCGCGGGCGTCCGCCGAGGGGGGGGGACGGACGCCCGCGGGGGATCAGGCGTCCCTGCGCCGCAGTTGCGCCACCGCGACGGCCAGCAGGACGGCGGTCCACAGCGCGAGCACGCCGAGGCCCTCCCACGGTCCCAGCAGATCGCCGGCGCGGGAGTGCTGCTGGGTGATCATGAAACCGGCCTGTGTGGGGAGCCAGGCGTGGATGCGCTCTCCCACGCTGCCGGGCAGCAGGCCCGCCATCGGGGTGATGACCAGGACGAAGCCGATGACGACGGTGATGCTCGCCGCGGTGTGCCGGACGATCGCGCCGACGGCGAGGGCGAACAGGCCGAGCAGGGCGAGGTAGAGGCCGCAGCCGACGACGGCCCGCAGGACGCCGGGATCGCCGATGGAGACCGGCGCCTTGTCGTTCATGATCGGCGCGCCGATGAAGAAGGAGCCGAAGGCGGTCAGTTCGCCCACCGCCAGGACCAGCAGCGCGAACACCGCGCCCTTGGCCGCCAGGACGGGCACCCGCCGGGGCACCGCGAGCAGGCTGGCGCGGATCATGCCGGTGGAGTACTCGGAGGCGATCGCCATGACGCCCAGCACGCACACCGCCAGCTGGCTGAGCAGGATGCCGCTGCCCAGGATGGTGCCGGTCGGGTCCAGCCGCATCTCGGCCTGCTGGGCGGGGTCGGTCTTGTCCCAGTTCGCGATGCCCATCTTCAGGAACAGCGCGGTGAACACCAGGGTGAACACGACCAGGATGGCGAGCGACCAGACGGTGGAGCGGACGGAGCGGATCTTCGTCCACTCCGAGAGCATCAGGCTCGCGAAGCCCGGCTTGCGGTCCTCGGCGACCGAGCCGGACCCGGCGAGGGGTGCGGTCGTGGCGCTCACTTCACACCTCCGGCGGTGGGCACGCCGGCGTCGTACTCGACGGCGTCCTTGGTCAGTTCCATGAAGGCCTCCTCGAGGGAGCCGCGTCGGGTCGACAGCTCGTGCAGCACCAGGCCGTCGGCGGCGGCGAGTTCGGCGATGCGCGGAGCCTCGAGGCCGGTGACGTCGAGGTCGCCCTCGTCGGTGCGGGTGACGGCGGCGCCCTGGCGCTCGAGCAGTTCGGCGAGCTTCGTCCCGTCGGGCGTCCTGACCAGGACGGAGCGCTCCGTGCTGCGCTCGATGAACTCCTCGGTGGAGCAGTCGGCGACCAGCCGGCCGCGGCCGATGACGATGAGGTGGTCGGCGGTGACGGCCATCTCGTTCATCAGATGGCTGGAGACGAAGACCGCGCGGCCCTCGGCGGCGAGCGACTTCATCAGGTTCCGGATCCAGAGGATGCCCTCCGGGTCGAGGCCGTTGACGGGTTCGTCCAGGACCAGTGCGGCGGGGTCGCCGAGCAGTGCGGCGGCGATGCCGAGCCGCTGTCCCATGCCGAGGGAGAAGCCGCCCGCCCGTTTGCGGGCCACGGAGGCCAGTCCGACCTGCTCGATGACCTCCTGGACCCGGCGTCGGCCGATGCCCTGGGTCTGGGCGAGGCAGAGCAGGTGGTCGTAGGCGCTGCGGCCGGTGTGGACGGCGCGCGCTTCCAGCAGCGCTCCGACCACCCGCAGCGGCCGCGACAGCTCGCGGTAGGGAACGCCGTTGACGGTGGCGGTACCGGCGTCGGGCTTGTCGAGTCCCAGCAGCAGTCGCATGGTGGTGGACTTGCCTGCGCCGTTGGGGCCCAGGAAGCCGGTGACCCGGCCGGGCTCGACCGTGAACGACAGGTCGTTCACGGCGGTCTTGTCGCCGTAGCGTTTCGTGAGGTTGTTGGCCTCGATCATGGTCACCTCGGTTGAATGGCGGCGAGAGTTCGCTGGGGCAAAATCCCCCGGCCCCCTGTGATAGCAGGATCGCTATCTGTTCAGTAGTCGCAGCCTGGAGCGGCCCGTGAACGATGGCCCGCGCATCCCGCCACCGATATTTTGGCGGCTCCGCCTGTCCGGGGAAGTGCGTGTTCCATCTGCTTACTTTCCTCGGTTGAACCCGGAAACCAACGAGGGTGGTCATGAATTCAGTCACGAACGGTCCGGCGCCCGCCCGGCGGCGGCCGGTGATCGGGATCTGCGCGCGGACGGCGCCGGTCACCCTCCAGGGCGGCGATCTGGTCGTCTCCCTGGCCCTCCAGTCGCACGTGGCCTTCCTGTCCGAGGCGGGCTGCGCTCCCCTGCTGCTGCCGCTGCTGCCGGGGGCCGAGGAGCTGGTCGGCCGGCTCGACGGACTGCTGGTCCCGGGCGGCCCCGACCTGGATCCGGCGCTGTACGGCGCGCCGGCCCACCCGGCGACCCAGGTGGTGACCCCGGATGCCGACCGCGTCGAACTGGCGCTGCTGCGTGCGGCGTTGGACGCCGATCTGCCCGTGCTGGCGATCTGCCGCGGTATGCAACTGCTCAACGTGCTGCACGGAGGGACCCTCCATCAGCACCTGTCGGACGTCACGGGCCACGACGGTCACCGTCCGCGGACGGCGTCCTTCACTCTCGGCCGGCTGCCGCTGAAGCTGCTGCCCGGCAGCCGGATCGCCGCCGTCCTGGAGGAGGACGAGCCGGAGACGGCCTGCCACCACCACCAGGCGGTGGACCGGGTCGGCAGCGGCCTCACCGTCACCGGACGGGCCGGGGACGGGACCGTCGAGGCCGTGGAAGTCACCGGCCGTCCCTTTGCGATCGGGGTGCAATGGGAATCCGGGTACACGGCCGACAAACGACTTCACCAAGCCCTCGCGCACGCCGCCGGACGCCTGATGAAAGAGCCGTCCGCCGCAATGGCGATTCATTGAGAAAAGGCGATCCCGAGGGCAAACTGATTTCCGATTCCCATGTGAAGGAGAATTATGTCGCCGCGGATGCCCAACCCGTCGTTGGTGGTTCCCGACGTTCTTCCGCCGATGCGCGCGCTGGTCAAGGCCGTCAACAGCGTCGGCGTGCCCCTGCAGACGCTCGTGCTGGTCCACCTGAGGGTGAGCCAGATCAACGGCCGGACGGTCCACCTGCCCCTGAAGCCCAAGGAGTTCGAGGAGGCGGGTGAGGAGGACCGCCGTCTTCCCGTGGTGGAGACCTGGCGGGAGCAGACCTGCTTCACCGACGCGGAGCGCTCGGTGCTGGCGCTGGCCGAGGCGGCCACGCGTATCGACGGCCGCGAGGACCCGGTGTCGGACGAGGTCTGGGACGAGGCCGCCAGGCACTGGACCGAGGTGCAGCTGGCCGCGGTGGTCCTGCACATAGGTCTGGTCAACCTCTGGAACCGGGTCAACGTCGTCACCAAGCAGGAGGCGGTGGACTGGCGCGTCAACCCGAAGAAGTGGACTCCGATGACCAGTCGGCTCACGGCGGCGCAGTAGCCGCGGCGCCCCTTCCCGAACGCGTCAGGCCCTGTCCGGTGGTTCTTCCCGGACAGGGCCTGACCTCATGGGCGGACCCGGGCCGGCTCAGGGCGCGCCGCTGCCCCGCAGTGCCGCGTCGAGGACGGCGAGCAGCGTCCTGGCCTGGACGTTGACGTAGCGGCTGTGCGCTGCGAGCCAGTTCAGCTGGCCGGGCGTGACCCAGTGGTATCCCGGGGGCGGCTGGGTGGGCGTCGTCGCCTCGTCGGTCTCGACGATCAGGTAGCGGCTCTCGGCGTTCAGGAAGCGGCCGCCCTCCTCGGAGTGCACGGTCGCGTAGCGGACGCGGTCGGGCGAGGCGTTCAGCATCGCGTCGAGGAAGGGCGGACGGTCCTCGGCCGGGAGGGGGGCGTAGTTGGACGGTACGCACTGCACGGTCGGGGCGAGTTCGACGGTGTCGAGGAACCCGCCCTCGACGCGGGCGTGCGCCAGGACGTGTGGGACGCCGTCGAAGACGCGGCAGGCGAAGCCGACCACGCCGCGTTCGACGGGTTCGATGATCGGCTGGGTCCAGCCGGCCACCTCGCGGCCGGCGCCCTCGACCGACACGGCCGCCACCCGGAAGAACCGGCCGTCTGCGCGGCTGACGGCGTGCTCGTCGGTGTGCCATCCGGCGATGTCGCGCAGCGGCATGAGACGGGCGCGGACGTCGTGCCGGGCCCGCTCCCCCGTGAACCAGGCCAGCAGGTCGGAGTCGGACGAGAGCGCCTTCGTCTCGGCCGCCACCGCCGGGGCGCTCGCCAGTACGGTGCGCGCGTCCATGTTCACGACGTTGTCCAGGCGGAGCAGCCGCAGGATCTGGCCGAGGGTGAGCCAGCGGAAGCCGTCGTGGACGGGGACGTCCCCGTCCACCTCGACGATCATGTTGCGGTTGCGCTTGCGGAAGAACCAGGCGCCGTGCTCGGACTGCAGGACGTCGGTGAGCACCTGCTCCCGCCGGGGGGCGAGGAAGTGCTCCAGGTACTTCACCCCGCTTCCGCCGTGGGCCTGGGTGTAGTTGCTGCGGGTGGCCTGCACGGTGGGAGAGAGCTGCACCAGGTTGGGGTTGCCGGGCTCCATCTTGGCCTGCATCAGGAAGTGGAGGATCCCGTCGAACTCCTTGGCCAGAATGCCGAGGATGCCGATCTCCGACTGCACGATGATCGGCTGCTGCCACTCGGTCTGCGGCGTGACCACGTGCAGGCCCTCGACGGTGAAGAACCGCCCGCTGCTGTGCCGCAGGTTCCCCGTGTCCGGGGCGAACGACCAGCTGTCGAGTCCGGCGAACGGGATCCGCCGGACCACCGTTCCGCCCGAGCGCCGGTGCAGGTCCAGCCAGCCCGGCACCTCGGACGTCGCGGTGTGCGCCCCCTCGGGCGTCGCGGCCGACAGCGCCAGGCGTTCGGCGACCCCCGCCCGGGTGCGCGCGACCAGCTGCGCCGGGGCGCTCACGGCCGACCACCGGTGTCCTTGAGCGGCTTCCACCACGTGGGGTTGTCCCGGTACCAGGCGACGGTCTCGGCGAGCCCGGTGTCGAACGAGGTCAGCGGCCGATGGCCGAGCTCGCGCTCGATCCTGCCCTGGTCCAGGGCGTAGCGCCGGTCGTGGCCCTTGCGGTCGGTGATGTGCCGGATCATGTCGGGTCCCGCTCCGCACAGTTCGGCGAGCCGGTGGGCCAGGTCCAGGTTCGGCACGGCCGTGCCGGCGCCGATGTTGTAGGCCTGGCCGGCCCTGCCGTCGGTGAGGACCCGCTGCACGGCCCGGCAGTGGTCGTCCACGTGCAGCCACTCGCGGATCTGCCCGCCGTCGCCGTAGACGGGTATGGGGCGTCCTTCGAGCAGGTTCGTGACGGCGAGCGGGATGAACTTCTCCGGGTGCTGGTAGGGCCCGTAGTTGTTGGAGCACCGGGTGACCGAGACGTTCAGCCCGTGGGTGCGGAAGTAGGCCAGGGCGATCAGGTCGGAGGCCGCCTTGGACGCGGCGTAGGGCGAGTTGGGCAGCAGCGGGGACTCCTCGGTCCACACGCCCTCCTCGATGGAGCCGTACACCTCGTCGGTCGAGATGTGCACCACCCGCTCGACGCCGGCCGCCAGGCAGGCTTCGAGGAGCGCCTGCGTGCCCTCCACGTTGGTGCGCACGAACGCCGCGCCGCTGGCGATCGAACGGTCGACGTGGCTCTCGGCCGCGAAGTGCACCACCGCGTCCTGGCCGTCGAGCACGCCGCTCAGCAGCTCCCGGTCGAGGATGTTCCCGTGGGTGAAGGACAGCCTCGGGTGCGAGGCGGGGAGGTTGTCGCGGTTGCCCGCGTAGGTCAGCGCGTCCAGGACCGTGACGTGCGCGTCCTCGAAACCCGGATAGCCCCCGTCGAGCATGGTCCGTACGTAGTGCGAGCCGATGAATCCGGCGCCGCCGGTGACGAGGATGTTCATGCGATCACGCCGCAGTCGGAGTTCCACGCTCGAAGCATGTCCTTTTCCCTTTTCCTTGAGGGGACGGATGGTGTGCCGCGGGCTTCGTCGGCCGACGCCTCGCCTGCCGACGGGGCGAGGGCCTCGCTGGTGTTCCGCCCGTCCGGGCGCCGCCGCGGTGGCGCGGAACCGCCGCGTCGAAGCGGTCGTCTCTGCGTCGTGCGGGGCGACGGCGTCGCCTGCCCACCCTGTCCGGTGAGGCTGGACGGCCGCCCTCGAAGCCCTCTTGAGACGCCCTCGACGAACGGGACGGACTCGGCGGGCTCCGAGGGCGGCGCGGACGCCTGGTCGCGACGCGTCGTCAGCTGTCCTGCAGAAGTCCGAGGACGTTGCCGTCGAGGTCGGTGACGGTCGCCACGCGGCGGCCGCCGCCGACGTCCTTGGCGGGGCTGCTCACCGTGGCGCCCGCGGCGGTGACCTCGGCCAGCTTCGCGTCGAGGTCGGCCACGTGCCAGTAGGCGACCTGCGAGGTGATGTCCTGCGCCCCCGCCGGCACCAGCCCGATGTGCTGACCGGCGACGTCAAAGCCGACGTAGTACTCCGAGTCGGTCTGCGGGTCGATGCCGAACAGGGCGGCGTACAGCTTCTTGGCCGCTGCCACGTCCGCCACCGGGTGCAGCACGGTCTTGATTCCCTGGATGGCCGCGTCAGACATTCTCACTCCCGGGGTTGGAAATCGATCGCCTCATGCTAGGGAGATCCGGGAAGCCGTCGCACCGTCCCTCCTTTTCCCTCCAGGGGGTTTCCAGGCGTCCTTGAGCGTGAGCCGACAGGCCGGTGCCACGCTGCGAGCGCGCTGAATTAGGAGGGGAAACACGTGAGAAAGCTTGCGTTGGTCATACCGGTGATCGCGGCCGCGCTGGTGGGCTCGGCCGTCGTCCCGGTCGCGGTGGCGAACGATGCGGCCGGGCCGGCCGTCGGCAGCGTCGACTGGGCGCCGTGTCCGGGCGGGGACCCGGTGCTCGGCGACATGCTCAAGAACCTGGAGTGCGGCACGGTGCAGGTGCCGCTCGACTACGACGCCCCCCAGGGCAGGCAGATCAGCCTGGCGCTGACCCGGGCCAGGCACACCGTCCCCGACAGCGAGTACAAGGGCGTCGTGGTGCTCAACCGCGGTCAGTGGCCCGGTGGCATCGGCCGTGACCTGCCCACCCGGTACGCCGCGGGCACCACCGGGCTGGCCAGGGACGTCGGCGCCGCCTACGACTGGATCGGCTTCGATCCGCGCGGCGTCGGCGCCAGCGAGCCGGCCGTCGTCTGCGACGCCGGCTATCTCGACCCCGGGCAAGCGCAGCCGGACCCGGTGCCCGCCACGCCCGCGGCCGAGCAGCAGTGGGTGAAGCGGGCCCGCGCGTACGCCGCGAGCTGCGGCGAGAAGTACGGGGACGTGCTGAAGCACCTCGGCACCGAGGAGGCGGCGCGCGACCTGGACCGGATGCGGATCGCGCTGGGCCAGGAGAAGATCACCTACTTCGGCACCGACTGGGGCACCTACCTCGGCTCGGTCTACGCCACGCTCTTCCCCGACCGGCTGGAGCGGATGGTGCTGGACAGCGTGGTGCGTCCCAGCGGCGTGGGGTACCGCAACAGCCTGCGCAAGAACGTGCTGTCGGAGCGCAACGCCGAGATCTTCTTCGCCTGGGTCGCCAAGTACGACGGCGTCTACCACCTCGGCACGACCGAGGCCGCGGTCGAGGCGAACTACTACAAGGCACAGGACGCGCTCGCCGCGGCGCCCCTCGACGGCAAGATCGGCCCGGCGGAGTGGGCGGACATGTTCGAGCCGGTGGTCTACCGCAGCTGGACCTGGCTCTCGCGGGCGAAGGTGCTCTCCGACTTCGTGGTGCGCGATGATCCGACGTCGCTGCGGACCGGCTACACCCCGCCGGGCTTCCCGCACCAGAACCGGCACGCGATGACCAACGCGGTGAACTGCCTCGACGGCCCCTGGCCGCAGAACTGGAACCGCTGGAGCAAGGACCGCTCCCGCCAGTACGAGGCCGGTGCGCGGATCCTGACCTGGCCCAACGCCTGGTACGACGCGCCGTGCGCCTTCTGGCCGCAGCCCGCGCGAAAGCCGCTGGCGATCGGCGACGACCAGGTGGACGTGCTGCTGGTGCAGCCCCAGTTCGACACCGCGCACGGCGTGGCCGGCGCCGTCGAGACGCACGCGCTGTTCCCCAACTCCCGTCTGATCCTGGAGAAGGGCGGCCACAACGTCGGTGCGGCGTTGTCGGCGAACAACAACACCTGCCTGAACAAGTACGTCGGAGACTTCTTCCGGAACGGCACCCGTCCCGCGTCCAAGGAGGGGACGGACGCCGTCTGCCAGGCGGCGGCCGACCCGGTGCCCGCGTCCTGAGGCGCCTGCTGACGCACCCGACGGGACGGGCCCCGCGTGATGATCACGCGGGGCCCGTTTCTCGTGGTCGCGCGGTCCGCCCGGACCCGCCGTGCCGGCCGGTCAGCGCAGGGCCGCCACGGGGCCGGCCCGGTGGGCGGCGACCAGGGTCTCCAGGGTCCGTGCCAGTTCGTTGGGCGTGGGCATGGCCAGCATCTGCTCGCGCAGCCGTGCGGCGCCGGCCCGGACAGCCGGGTCGTCGAGCAGCCGGACGAGTGCGGCACGGACCGCGGGGCCGTCCGCCTCCGCGGGCGTCATGGCCAGCCCCGCACCCGCGGCTCGCAGGCACCGGAACTTCAGCGGCGCGTCGAACGCGCGGCCGATGAGCAGCTGGGGCACGCCGTGGCGCAGCGCGCAGCCGAACGACCAGGTGCCGCCGTGGTGCACCACGGCCGAGCACGTCGGCAGCACCTCGCCCAGCGGCACGGAATGGACCACGCGGGTGTTGGCCGGCACCTCGCGCAGCTCCCGCAGGGCGTCCGGCGGCAGGGCCAGCACCAGCTCGATCTCCAGGCCGGCCACCGAGTCGAGGATCTCCTGGACGCCTTCGACGGGCAGCGGGAGCCGAACCGGCCCGTCGTCGGCCGAGTCGCCGAACGTCATCAGCACCCGCGGCGCCGCCGGCGGCTCGGCGAGCCACCCGGGCACGACGGCCGGGCCGTTGTAGGGGACGTACTGCACGGGGAGGGTGGTCGGCCGCGCGTCGGGCCGGAAGGCCTCGGGCAGCGGGGCGACGGTGAACCGACCGTTGACCAGGTCCTCGGAGAACTCGACGCCGTAGCGGCCCGCCCAGCCCGTCAGCCAGTCGCGCAGCGCGTCGGTGCGCCGCTCCGGTGGCTGCAGGGCCTGGGCGTGCAGGAAGTCCTCCCGCATGCGGGTGTAGACGTCTACGGAGTACAGCACCCGGGCGTGCACCGCGCCGACCGCTTCGGCGGCCACCGCCCCCGCGAACGCCTTGGCGCCCCAGAGCACCAGATCGGGCCGCCAGGCGCGGGCCAGGGCGACCAGGTCCTCCGTCATCGAGTCGTTGGAGCGCCGGGCCTGCGGAAGCACCAGGTCGTCGAAGACCCTGGAGATCTGCTCCCAGCTCAGCCGTTCGCGGTCCGGCCGGAGGTCGAACAGCGGGTCGAGTCCCTGCTGGGCGGGCCGCTGGGCCGCGGCGGCGCGGTCGGACGTCTGGCGCCGGTCCCGCCGGCCGCGCACCTCCGCCGTCTCGCCGGGCCCGACGGCCACGGCCGTCAGCCCGGCCGAGGTGACGGCGTCGAGCAGATCCGGCCAGACGGCCACCCGCACCTCGTGCCCGGCCGTCTGCAGCGACCAGGCGAGCGGCACCAGATTGAACACGTGCGTCTTCCAGGGGAACGGCACGATGAGGACTCTCACGACGGCACTTCCTTGGGGTCGGGAACGGGGGATCACGGGCGGACGCCGCGCCGGTCGGCCCTCGCGGCCCTCGCCACCCTGGTCAGGCGTCCCGCACGGGTCGTCTCCAGGCCTGCCCGGGGGCGGTGGTCGAGGCGGTGACGAGGACGGTGACCACGGCCACCACACCGGCGGTGGACAGCGGGCCCACCAGGTCGCAGAGCGCGCCCAGCGCCAGGATGGAGACCGCTACGCCCGAGGGGAGCAGGGTGGCCCGCAGCGTCACCACCGACGGCAGGTCGGCGGCGGAGGCCGTGGCCAGGAGCCGGTTGTTGTAGTGGAGGTAGGCCACCTCGAAGAGGACGAGGAACAGCGCGTACAGCGCGAGCGTCGGCACGGTGCGGCCTGCCAGCACGGCCGCCAGCAGGGGTGGCATGGGAAGGACCGCCCAGACGGCCGAGGGCACGCGGGAGAGGTGGCGCTGGACCGGCAGGGCGGCGAGCGAGCCGGCGAACAGGGCCACCGAGGAGACGGCGACGAACACACCCACCAGGCGGGTGCCGCCGCCCAGCACCTGGACCGGGACGACGGTGACGGCCACCGTGTGGAAGCCCTGCCAGAAGGACACCAGCAGGAACCGGGCGAACAGCCTGCGCAGCACCGGGTCGTCGACACGCGGGCGGGCGCCGGCCGTGCTCCTGGCGCCGGCTCCGGCGCCGCCCGTGGAGTCGGCCATGGCGCCGTCCTCGGCGCCCTCCGCGGCCTGCTTCGGTGCGGAGGGCAGCGCCCAGGCGAGCAGGGTGCTGAGCACCAGCGTCGCCGCGTTGACCGCGATCAGTCCGCGCAGCGACAGCACCGCCGAGGCCGGGCCGGCCAGCGCCGCGCCGACGCTGACGCCGGTCAGCTTGCCGATCTCGGCCACGGTGTTGGCCCGGTCCAGCCGCCGCGGCGCCACCGTGTCGCGCAGCACGAGCGCGGTGGCCGCGCGGGTGACCGCCTCGAAGTACCCGCGGACCAGGAGCAGTACGCCGGCGACCGCGAGCAGTGCCCGTTGCGGTGTCAGGAGCGCGGCCGCGGTCAGTGCCAGGCTCGCCGTCTCGGCCAGCCGGACGAGTCGCTGTGGGGCGCGCCGGTTGAGCAGCCGGTTGAGCGGCGCGGCCATCAGCAGCGCGGGCAGCCACGGCGCGCTCAGCACGGCTGCGGCGAGCAGCCCCGATCCGGTGGCCGACCCCACGAGCGTGGAAAGGCTCACCAGGACCAGAAAACTGCCGGACGTATTGACGAACAGCAATACCGGAGTGCAGTGCGGCGAGCGCAGCCCCGTGGGAAAAGACGTCATCAGGTACTCCTCCGAAGGGGGAGGATCTCAGAGTTGAACGCCTTTCCGCGAGGGACGGCCCTCTCTACTTTGAACACATGACAGCAGCCACCGAGGGCCGCCCGTGCATCGTGATGGTCGACGCCTACGCAGCGGTCCGTTCACTCGTTCTGACATTCCTGGAACAGGGATGTTCCCTTGTGCGTGTGCAGAGCACCCATGACGTTCCGTACGTCTATCGCGCGTCGCCGTTCGTGCCCGACGACTTCGTCGCCGATATCGTCCACGACGGCGACCTGGAATCCACGATCGAGGCTGTCAAGGCGTTCGCGCCGGTCGCGGTGGTCGCGGGCGGGGAGAGCGGGGTGGAGTTCGCGGACCTGCTCGCGCAGCGGCTCGGTCTGCCGGGCAACGGCACGGCTCTCAGCGCCGCGCGGCGCGACAAACATCTCATGGTGGAGGCCGTACGGGCCGCGGGACTTCGCGCCGCCCGCCAGCTGCGCGCCACCGACGCGGACGAACTCGCGGCCTGGCATCGTGAACTGGGCGGACGCGTCGTCGTCAAGCCGCCGCGCAGCGCGGGCAGTCAGGGCGTCTTCTTCTGCGACAGCCCGCAGGACTCGGTGGCGGCCTTCCGTTCCCTCGCCGACGCCGACGACGTCTTCTCCCAGCCCAACAAGGGGGCCGTGGCGCAGGAGTACCTGCCGGGCACCGAGTACATGGTGAACACCGTCAGCCGGGACGGCCGCCACCACCTGTGCGACGTGTGGCGGACCAGCCGCATCAGCGCGAACGGGGTGGTCGACCTGTGCGACGCCCTGTCGCTGATCGACTCGGCGAGCCGGGTCGTGGAGCCCCTGCGCGCCTACGCGTTCGAGGTGCTGGACGCGCTGGACATCCGACACGGCCCGGCGCACCTGGAGATCAGGATGACCCCGCAGGGGCCGTGCCTGGTCGAGGTCGGGGCCCGGATCGCCGGCGGCGGCATCCCGGCCTGCGCCGGCCTGGGCATCGGCGAGTCGCAGCTGGAGTGGACCGTCGACGCCTGTCTGCGTCCCGAGCGGTTCCACGCCCGGGCCGGGACCCCGTACCGGCTGCGGCGCCACAGCGCGATCGTCGGCATGGTCTCGCCGGTGAAGGGCGTGCTCAGCGAGTACCGGGGCATCGACGAGATCGAGCGGCTGGAGAGCTTCCACGGCCTGGTCACGCTGGTGAAGCCGGGTCAGGAGATCGACCGCACGGTCGACGACCTCACCTATCCGCTCGTCGTGACGCTGCTGCACGACCTGGAGGAGGTCGTGCAGCGCGACCTGAACACGATCCGCCACCTCGACGGCGCCGCCTTCTACGGCCTCGACGGCGCGGCGGGATCCTGACGTCCCCGTTCGACTGCGGACCCGCCGCGGTCGAACGTCACGCCCGGGCGACGGCGGCCGGCTCCATCCGGGTCCACGTCGGCCGCGGCACCCGGTAGACGAAGCTGACGGCCGTGCGCGGCTGTGTCGCCGTCGTGTTGGGCGCCGAGCGGTGCAGCACCATGCCGTCGAACATGACGGCCGAACCGGGCTCGAGGGGCACGGCGACCGGGTCGGACGTGCGCGGCAGGTGCTCGTCCGCGACGTGCGGCTCCACCGCGTCCGCCCGCGGCGGCTCGCCGGGCAGGCGCTCGCGGTCCCCGGTGTGCGGGAACAGCCCGAGCAGATGGGAGCCGGGGATGAACTCCAGGCAGCCGTTGTGCACGGTGGCCGGCTCCAGCGCGATCCAGATGGTCACGATGCCGTGCTCCGCGGCGCCGAACGAGGGCGGTGCGAAGGCGATGTCCTGATGCCAGGGCTTGGCCGACCCCACCACGGGCGGCTTGGCCCACAGGAACGCGTTGACCAGCGTGCCCGGGCTTCCGGCGGCCCCCGCGACCGGCACGCCGGCCAGGTCCAGCGACCGCTGGACGGCCGCGAACTCGGGAACGTGCTCGTGGATGCGGTCGGCCGACCTCAGGACCCCCGGAAGGGCTTCGGCGCCCTGCTGCCAGGCGGCCCAGCCGCCGATTCCGGGCGCCTCCAGGACGAAGTCGCCGCTGGAGACCGTGCGGTCGCGGACGAGCTCCTTCAGGTCGTCCACCGCGCCGCGCAGCCGGGCGAGCGCGTCGCCCGCCGCCAGCCCGGGGAGTCGCACGAATCCTTTTTCCCGCACGTCACGGTAATGCTCACGGTAATGCGTGTCGCCCATTGTTCTCTCCCTCTCCTCGCCTCGGTTCGTCGCGAACCGACCCGCAATATCACGGAAATGTTCATGTTCAACGTGCGCGTATCAAGGCCGTTGCCGTGCCTTCCGCGCTTTCCGTAAGCTTCCGGGCCGTGCGGCCGATCCGGTCCGCGACAACTCGATATACGGCGGAAGGAGTGACACATGAGCGACCGTGACTTCATCGAAACCCGTGACGCTGAGCAGGAGACCAGCAAGTGGTGATCCGCTGACCAGCGAAACCCGCCGCCCGTATGGAATCGAATCCGTACGGGCGGCGCGTCGTCCGAGAGAGGCCGAGATGGTAGGCAATCGCGTTTCAGAAGTCATCGACATCCCCGCCGACCTGCTGGTGATCGACGACTCCACCGACGAGCGCTACTGGGCGTCGGTGGAACGCGTCGTCGCGCTGGCCGAGGACCGGGGGCGGGCCGCCGACGGGATACCGCTGCTGGCGTCTGTCGCGGTCAGCCACCCCGAGTGGCCGGTGCGGGCCGGCGCGGTGCGGCTGCTGGCCGGGCACCACGGGGGCGATCCGGCCGCCGACGCGGCCGTGGCCGCCGCCACCCACGACACCGTCGACTGGGTCGCCTTCACGGCGCTGAAGGTCATCGCCGAGCACCGGATCGCGGCCGCCGTCCCCGACCTGGTCCGCATCTCCGGCTGGCCCAGCAACTTCACCCGCCCCGACTGGACGCGCAAGCCCGTCGGCTGCGGCGCGGCCCTCACCAAGCGGGCCCTCATCGCCGTCTTCGGCACCCGCGACCCGGCCGAACTGCGCCGCCTGGAGGACGAGTACTTCTCCGACATGCGGGCGCGGATCGAGGCGGCGCGCAAGCGCCCCCGGCGCACCGCCGACGTCGTCCTGGTGCCGGGCGGCCCGGCGATCATCGGCGCGGAGGAGCAGCCCGACGCCTTCCGCATGGCGCAGGACGACAGCACGCTGCGCGCCGTGGACGTGCCCGCGTTCCTCATCGACCGGACCACCGTGACCAACGCGCGCTACCGCGAGTTCCTCGACGAGGTCGGCGACTCCGGCGAGTTCGACCACCCGGACCAGCCGCTGGAGCGCTCGCACCGCCCGGCGCACTGGCACGACCGGCGCTTCAACGCGCCCGACCTGCCCGTCGTCGGCATCGACTGGTACGACGCCCACGCCTTCGCGAAGTGGGCGGGCGGCTCGCTGCCCAGCGAGGTCCAGTGGGAGAAGGCCGCGCGCGGCGTGGACGGCCGCCGCTACCCGTGGGGCGAGGAGTGGGACCCGGACCGGGTGAACTACGTGGAGCGGTCGTTCGGCGAGGAGGTGGCCGACCTCGACTCCCTGGAGGCGCTGCTGGTCACCATCTCGCAGGGCGACAACCCCGCCCATCCGGTGCTGCCCGCCGACGCCCTCCCGCAGGGCGCGAGCCCCTACGGCTGCGTGCAGATGTCGGGCAACGTCTGGGAACTGACGCGGACGAACTTCTACACCGGCGACGACATGGACCCCTTCTTCAAGGGCCGCCACCCGCTGGACTTCATGAACCGCAAGGAGGCCTTCCACGTGCTGCGCGGCGGCACCTGGACCTCCCCGCCGACCTGCCTGACCACGTTCTACCGGGGCAAGGACCTGATCACCGACCGGCACAACGAGGTCGGCTTCCGCTGCGTGTACGAGACGAGCGACTGATGCGACTGACCTCTCTCGGCCACGCAGCCGTTCTCGTCGACACGGGGACGGAGCGCATCCTCTTCGACCCGTGGCTCACCCAGCGCCTGGACCGCTTCTGGGAGCACCACCCGGCGCTGCCGGACCGGCTGGTGCGCGAGGTGCTCGCCGACGGGGTCGATCACGTGGTGCTCAGTCACCACCACTTCGACCACCACCACTTCCCCTCGCTGCTGCGCCTGGTCGACGGCGCGGACGTGGACTTCGACGACAGCCCGCGCCAGAGCTCCGCGGTCACCTGCGTCTACCCCACCGGACCCGTGCCGCCGCAGCTGACCGCGTCCGGGCTCGGGCACCAGGCGATCGCCTGGACGCTGCGCCGCTTCGGCTACGAGAACCTGCAGCCGGTGACGCCGGGCGACACGATCGCCCTGGGCGGGGCGACCCTGCGGACGTTCCCCTCGGCCGTGTCCTTCCCGGAGATGAGCGTGCTGGTGCAGACCGACGACGCGGCCGTCATGCTGTGCGGCGACGCGCTGCTGCACGAGGACACCGTGGCGGCCTTCCGCCGCGCCGACGCGCCCAGGCTGGACGCCGTGTTCGTCCCGGCGCACAGCATCTCGCCGCCCGGCGTGCTCACCGAACGCCGTCCGCTGAGCGACCCGGACGCGGTGCGCGCCCGCGCCGTCGCCAACTTCGACCGGTACGTCGACGCGATCCCCGCGGCCGTGACCGTGCCCTCCTCGTTCGGCTGGCGCATCAGCGGCGACGGCGCACGCGACTACGACTGGTGCAACCGCACGATCTTCCCCTTCACCCCGGTGCAGGCGCTGCGCCGCCTGGACGAGCTGGGCCGCGACGGACTGCTGTGGGGCCCGGGCCAGGTGATCGAGGTCAAGGACGGCAAGGCCGCCCTGGCCGACGGGCCGGTGGCGCCCGGCGCGTACGACTTCGACGAGGTCTACGCCGCGGTGACGCTCGACCCGGACACCCCGGTGCCGCCGTTCGACGCCCGCGTCGACCGCCACGGCCGGCAGACCCGCGACGCCGAGGACCTGCTGCGCGAGCTGCTCGACCGGTTGGTGGCGACGGACTACTGGTACCGGGCGCTGGACCACGGCGCCGGCCGCCACGTCGTCTCGCTGTACGAGGACGACGGCGGTGAGACGTCCTTCCTGCTCGACCCGGTGGCCGGCCGGGTCACGCGGCTCGCCCCGGGTCCGGCCCGCGCCCATCTCGCCGGCGGCGAGGGCTGGACCGAGATCGCGGCCTCCACCCTCGAGGCCATGCTCGACGCCGACCTGCTGTTCGGCAGCTCGTTCGGGCTGTGGGCCAGCGACGGCGTGCTGCTGTCCGCGGTCTTCCACCATCCGTCGTTCTACACCCGCCACGTGGAGCGCGCGGCGCGTCAGGAGAGCAGGCCATGAGCGAGCCGGTCTTCTTCGATCACGACAGCGCCGCTCTGCGGGGCAACCCGCTGGGCGATCCGCACCGCCGCCGCGTCGAGGTGCACCTTCCGCCGGGCTACGACGGCATCCGGCGGTTCCCGGTGGTGTACTGGCTGCCGGGCTTCGGCGCCCATCCCAGCCTCGCCAACCGGGCGCTCGCCTTCGGCGGCTCCGTCGCCGACCGGCTCGGCCGGGCGATGGCGGACGGCCGGGTGCCGCCCGCGCTGCTCGTCGTGCCCGACGGCACGACCGCCTACGGCGGCTCGCAGTACATCGACTCCGCCGCCTGCGGCCGCTACGCCGGCCAGCTCGCGGAGGTCGTCGCCGAGGTGGACCGGCGGTTCGCGACCGTGCCGGAGGCGGCGGGGCGCGCCGTCGCGGGCAAGTCGAGCGGCGGATACGGCGCGCTGGTCGCGGGCATGACGTCCGACCTGTTCTCGGCGGTGCTCGCCTTCTCGCCGGACGCCGGGTTCGAGCACTGCTATCTGCCGCTGGTGCCCGCCGCGCTGGACACCGTGCGGGCGGCCGGCGGTGTCGAGGAGCTGCTGGCCCGCCGTGACAGCGGCCCGCACGACGTGCCGTTCATGGTGGCGATGAGCATCGTCGCGATGGGCATGTGCTACGCCGACGCCCCCGGGACCACGCCCTCCGACGCGTTGCCGTGCGACCCCGCCACCGGCCTGTTCCGCGACGAGGTGTGGCAGCGGTGGCTGCGGCACGACCCGGTGCGGATGCCGCCCGCCCACGCCGACCGGCTGGCCGGCCTCGGGCTGCTGCACCTCAGCGTCGGCGAGCGCGACGACTACGGCATGCACTGGGGCGTCCGCGCGCTGCACGCGCGCCTCGACGCGCTCGGCGTCGCGCACGCCTACCGCGAGCACGAGGGCGGACACCACGGCATCGAGCACGTGTTCGCCGAAGGCCTGGCCGGGCTGTGGCGGGTGTGGGGCGGGGCGGAGGCCGGCGCGTGTGCGGCATAGCGGGCTTCGTCAGCTTCGAGGGGCGCCGGGACGCCGACTGGATGGACGCCCTCGGCCGGACGATGACCGGCGCCATGGCGCACCGGGGCGAGGCGGCCTGCGCCCCCTACGTCTCGGCCTGCGGCACCGTCATGCTGTGCGCGACGCGCCTGGCGGTCCGCGACCGCTCCGAGGCGGGCGACCAGCCGATGACCGACCCCACCGGGCGGATCGTCCTGGTGCACAACGGCGAGGTCTACGGCTCCCGTTCGCCCGCCGAGCCGCTGTGGCCCCGCCGCACCGCCTGCGACACCGAGTTCGTCCTGCAGCAGGTGTGCCGCGAGGACGACCCCGCGGCCGCGCTGCGGCCGCTGTCGGGCATGTTCGCCCTCGCCTGGCACGACACGTGGACCGGCCGTGTGGTGCTGGCCCGCGACCACTTCGGCGTGAAGCCGCTGTTCTACGCCTTCACCCACGGCGGGCTCCTGTTCGCCTCCGAGCCGGGAGTGCTGCTGCGCACCGGTCTGGTGACCCCGGAGGTGGACCCCGAGGAGTACGTCCTGCGCTCCTGGATCCGCATGGACGCGGCGGACGACCACACCTGGCTGCGCGGGGTGCGGGCCCTGCAGCCCGCCGAGTACCTGTCGGTGGACCGCCCCGGCACCAGCACCCACCGGTACTGGCAGCCCACGCCGGTGGACGGTCTGGTGAGCGCCGAGGAGATCCGGGCCGCCTTCGACCGGGCGATCGCCGAGCGGGCCGTGTCCGACGTCCCGCGGGCGGCGGTGCTCAGCGGCGGCGTCGACAGCACGGCGGCCGTGGCGGCCCTGACCGCGCTGGGCGTGCCCGTGGAGGGGTACGTCCTGCGCTACCAGGACGGCGTCGGCGGCTCGGGCGACGACGTGGTGCACGCCACCGAGGCCGCCGCCCGTCTGGGCGTGCCGCTGACCGTGTGCGACCTGGACCGCGACCGCGCCGCCGAGCTGGTGCCCGTCCTGCCCACCCGGCTGATGCGGCCGCTGCTGCACGGCGCGGAGCTGGCCATGCACCACCTCTACGGCGCGATCTCCCGCGACCGCAACGTGGTCGTCTACTCCGGCCACGGCGCCGACGAGCTGTGGGGGTACCAGGCCGGCCGCTACTTCCCGGTCGTCGACCCCTACGCGCCCACCTTCGTCCACGGGCGCCACTACCTGACGCACCAGCTGTACCCGGACGAACGGCCCGTCTGGGCGCGGCTGGTGAGCTGGATGGCGCACGAGCTCGGCGTCGACATGACGGCCGTCACCGACCTGGTGTGGGAGCGCACCATGGACGAGTACCGGGCGATCAAGACGGCCTCCCCGCTCAAGCGCGGCCGGCACCATCTGCTGCGGCGCTTCCTGGTCTACGTCAACGACATGGTCGACGCCACGTCGGCGACCTTCACCCTGGAGGACCGGCCCGTCTTCCAGGACGTCGCCCTCGCCGAGCTGGCCTTCCGCTGCCCCGAGCACCTGAAGGACTCCGGCGAGCCGGGCAGCAGCCACAAGGGGCTGCTCAAGGAGGCGCTCGCCGACCTGCTGCCCGACTCGGTGCGCCACCGCCCCAAACAGGGCTTCCCGACCCCCACCGATCCCCGGTACGTCCGCCGGCTGGCCGATCTCGCCGACGGACTCGGCGCCCCCTTCGGCCTGCCGCCGCTGCCGGCCGGACTGCGGGCCGAACTGGGCGTCGGCGAGTGGATGTTCCTTGCCTCCACCTCCGCCTGGCTCGGCCACCTCGCGGAGCTTCGCACCCACCCGAGGAGTCATGGTGAGCAGTCCCGTACCCCCGTGGCGCTGGCAGGTCCTGGACCGCGCGGCCGATCTTGACCGGGTGCCCCCGGCGATCGAGGAGACGAGCGCCCAGGACTGGTGCAACTTCGTGCTGTGGCGGCCGTCCCGGCTGCCCGCGGGATGCCACGCCGGCGTCGGCACACTGCGCCGCGAGGCGCCCCCCGGCCGGGTGGAGGCGCAGGGCCGCACCCCGTGGAGCGACGCCAACCCCGCCGGCTACCGCACCGAGGTCCTGGGCGGGGGACGGCGGCTGCGTCTGAAGCAGTTCCTGTACGACTGGGCGTTCCCGGCCGCCGACCACCCGTGCCTGTGGGGCTCTGGGACCCGGCCGGCGGAGATCGGCGGGGGCCGCGTTGTCTGGCTCGGCGTCGACTACCTGGGGCACCGGGCCGCGAGCGCCCGGCTGGCCCGCACCACGGTCGAACTGTCCGTGCTGGAGGGCGAGTTCACCGACGACGAGCTCGTCGCGCTGTTCGCCGGGCTGCGTCCGGCCGTGCCCGACGCCGTGCCGAGGGTGCTGGCCACCCCGTTCGCCGAACTGAGCTACTGGGCCAGGCGCCCGGCCGACATGGTGTCGGTGCCCACCGGCGTCTTCCACTTCCACCGGCACGGTCGCGAGCACGACGGCGGCTGGGTCCCCTCCGAGGAGGTCGTGGGCTTCCTCACCGCCCAGGGGGTGCCGGTGACGGTCGGCGACTTCCGCGCCGAGAGCGCCGCCACGTTCGGCGACGGCGACGCCGTGCGGGAACTGGACGTCGTCTACTCCTCGCCGTCCGGCGGCGAGCTGCGTCTGACGGCGCAGCGCACCGGCGGCGGCCGGCTGGCGTTCCCGCCGCAGCGGGACAAGCACCCCGCCACCGTCGAGATCCGCGAGCTCGACGGCCGCCCGCTCCACCTCGGCTACGTCAGCGCCGAGTTCGGGGCCTGCGACGCCTGGTGGCAGCACCCCGACGGGTACGACCTCAGACTCCTCGGCAGTGCGGGCGCGGGCCTCGGGCCGGAGGCGTTCCACGGCCTGGTGGGCGCGATCGACCGCGCGCTGCGGCTCGCCGGCAACGCGGCGGTGCTGGGATGAGCGGGCCAAACCGTCCGGTCCTCGACCCCGCCACCGGCCGCACGGTCGCGCACGTGCCGGACACCGACGCGTCCGGCGTCGCCGCCGCCGTGGCCCGGGCCGGGGCGGCGTTCGAGAAGGTCTGGGCCGACACCTCCCCGGCCCGGCGCTCGGGTCTGCTGCGCGAGCTGGGGGACCTGCTGCGCGAGGACCGCGACGAGCTCGCCGCGCTGGAGCGGCTGAGCGCCGGCAAGCCCACCGCACGCGCCCTGGGAGAGGTCGACTTCGCCGCCCAGGTGGTCGACTGGTTCGCGGCGGCGGCCCGGTACCCGGTCGGGGAGACCCATCCGGCGGGTCCCGGCATGCGCACCTACACCGACCGGGTGCCGGTCGGGGTGTGCGCGGCCATCGCCCCGAACAACTACCCGCTCCTGCTGGCCGTCTGGAAGATCGCCGCCGCGCTCGCCCACGGCAACACGGTCGTCGTGAAACCGGCGCCGGAGACACCGCTGTCGATCCGCCGCCTGGTCGACCGCGCCGGCGAGGTGCTGCCCGAAGGCGTGCTCGGCGCCGTCTACGGCGGCGCGGCGACCGGCCGGCTGCTGTGCGACCGGCCGGCCGTCGGCATGGTCACCTTCACCGGTTCGACGGCGGCCGGGCGGGAGGTCGCGCGGCGCTGCGCGGACGGCCTCAAGCCCGTCTCCCTCGAACTGGGCGGCAAGAGTCCCGTCGTCGTCTTCGGCGACGCCGACCTCGACGCGGCGGCGCGGGCGGTGGTGACCGGCTTCACGGGCAACACCGGCCAGGTGTGCGTGGCGGGCTCCCGTCTGATCGTGGAGCGGGCGGTGCACGAGGAGTTCGTCGGCCGCGTGGCCGAGCTGGCGGCCCATCTCGCCGTCGGCCGGCCGGCCGACGCCGGCACCGATCTCGGTCCGCTGATCAGCCGGGCGGCCGCTGACCGCACGGCCGAGGTGGTCGCGCAGGCGGCGGCGGGCGGCGCGCGGGTGATCCTCCCGCCCGGCCGCTCCTCGGTGCTGCACGACCTCGACGGCGGGTTCTTCGTCCATCCGGCGATCGTCGACGGGGCGCCCTTCGACAGCCGCGCCTGGCGGGAGGAGATCTTCGCGCCGGTGCTGTCCGTCGCGTCGTTCGGAGCCGAGGAAGAGGCCCTGGCCCTCGCGCACGACACCGCGTACGGGCTGTCGGCGTCGGTGTGGACCTCGGACGCCCATCGCGCCGAGCGCTTCGTCCGGGTCCTGCGCGCCGGCATGGTGTGGGTGAACACCTGGGGCGACACCGAGGAGACGGTCAGCGTCGGCGGCCTCGGCCAGTCCGGGTACGGCCGGGAGCTGGGCCTGCACGCGGTGGAGGGCTACACCAGGCCCCGCGCCGTCTGGGTGGCCCACCGGCCGGGGCGGTAGAGCCGTGGCGCGCCCCGGCTCCCCGCACCTGGACTTCCGCAGCGACACCCGCACCGTGCCGGACGCGCGGATGCGCCGGGCGATGGCCGAGGCTGAGGTCGGCGACGACGTGTACGGCGACGACCCGACGGTCGCCCTCCTGGAGGAGCGGGTCGCCGGCCTGCTCGGCGCCGAGGCCGCGCTGTTCACGCCCACCGGCACCCTGGCCAACCTGCTCGCCCCGCTCGCCGTGTCCGGCCCGCCGGCGTCGCCCGCCCCCCGGGTGATCGCCGGCGCGGACACCCACATGGCGTTCCTGGAGGCGGACGGGCTGCGCAGGTTCGGCGGAGTCGAGCTGCTGACGGTGCGCCAGCGCCCCGACGGCCTGCCCGACCTCGACGCCCTGGCCGCGCTGCTGGCCGCCGGGGCGGGCCCGCCGACCGTGGTCTGCGTCGAGAACACCAGCATGATGTGCTCCGGCAACGCCCTGGACGCCGAGGCGATGCGTGCGGTGGCCGCGCTGGCCCACCGGCACGGCGCGCATCTCCACCTCGACGGCGCCCGGCTCGCGAACGCGGCCGTGGCGCTCTCCGTGCCGCCCGCGCAGCTGGCCGGGCCGGCGGACAGCGTCACCTTCTGCGTGTCCAAGGGGCTCGGCGCCCCCGCCGGCGGGCTGCTGTGCGGATCGCGCGCGTACGTGGACCGCGCCCGCGAGCTGAGGGGGTGGCTGGGCGGCTCCCTGCACCAGGCGGGCGTCCTCGCGGCGCCGGCCCTGGTGGCGCTCGACCGCCTGCCCGACCTGGCCGCCGACCACGAGCGGGCCGCCGCGTTCGCCGCCCTGCTCGACGCGGTGCCCGGCGTCGAGGTGATGCGCCCGCCGCGGCCGACCAACATCGTCATGGCGCGGCTGCCCGGGCTGTCCGCCGGGGAGTGCGCCGAGCGCCTGGCGGCCCACGGGGTGCGCACGTTGCCGCTGCCGAACGGACACGTGCGCTTCGTGACCCACCGGGCGCACGACATGATCGGGGTACGCGCGGCCGTCCGGGCGCTGGCGGCCGTGGCGGCCGCCGGGCCCGAGGCCCGGCCGGCGAAGACCCTTTGAGACGACCCGCCCCCGACACCGACGGAGGAAGCATGACGACGAAGCCACCCGCGCGCGGACTTGAGGAAAGGCTGCGGGACACTCGCACGAGACTGGAGAACGACGTCGACCTGTGGGTGGCCACGGCGGGCGCGGGCGCCTCGCAGGGCGTCCACCTGATCCCGCTGTCCTACCTCTGGGACGGGACCGCGATCCTCGTCTCCACGCCCCGCGACTCGGTCACCGGCCGCAACCTGCTGGCGGACGGCCGGGTGCGGCTCGGTCTGGGCCCGACGCGCGACGTCGTGCTCGTCGACGGTGTCGCGGAGGCGGTGGACGTGAGCGAGCTGGGCGAGGAGCTGGGCGACGCCTTCGCGGCCAAGACCGGGTTCGATCCGCGCAAGCTCGACGAGCCGTACCAGTACTTCCGCGTCCGGCCCCGGCGCGTCCAGGCCTGGCGGGAGGCCAACGAGCTGGCCGGACGCACCCTCATGCGCGACGGCGTCTGGCTCGGCTGACCCGCCGCACCCCGGGCCGCACCCGCGGCCGCCCGTTGCGCCCGCGCCGGCCGGTCACCCGCGGGACCGGCCGGCGCGCTGCGGTCCAGTCGTGCTTGACCGGTGCTGAAGAGGACTTTGCCAGGCTGCGACTGGCAAGGCATCGGTCGATCCTAAAGGGGCGAATATGGGAGCCATCGAGGTTCCGGTTCTGATCGTGGGCGGTGGCGGATGCGGCCTGTCCGCCTCCGTCTTCCTGTCCGACCAGGGCGTCGATCATCTGCTGGTGGAACGGCACCCGGACACATCGAGGGTTCCGAAGGCCCATTACCTCAACCAGCGCACGATGGAGATCTACCGGCAGCACGGGGTCGCCGACGACGTGCTCGCCGAGGCGGCGCCACTGGAGAAGTTCGGCAAGGTGCGCTGGCAGACCACGCTCGCCGGCGACGGACCGCTGGACCGGCGTCTGATCCACGAGATGGACGCCTTCGGCGGCGGTGAACTGCGCGAGGTCTACGCGAAGGCCGGGCCCCTGCTGCCCGCCAAGCTGCCGCAGATGTGGCTGGAGCCGATCCTTCGCCGGCACGCGCAGGAGCGCAATCCGGGGCGGATCCTGTTCCACCACGAGCTGACGTCCTTCTCCGACGAGGGCGACCACGTGGTGGCCGAGGTGCGCGACCTGGAGAGCGGGGAGATCACCACCGTCACGGCGCAGTACCTCATCGGGGCCGACGGCGGCCGCATGGTCGGAGCCGAGGTCGGCATCGAGCTGCAGGGCCCGCCCGGACTGGTCAACACCACCACCGTGTACTTCTCCGCCGACCTGTCGCCGTGGTGGGAGGAGGGCACGCTCATCACGCACTTCCTCAGCCCGGAGGACCCCGAGCTGTCCAGCAACCTCATCGAGATGGGGCCGCGCTGGGGCAAGGAGTGCGAGCAGTGGGGGCTGCACTTCGCCCCCGGCCCGCCCGGACGCTGGGACAACGAGAGCGTCGTCCCCAGGATCCGCGAGCTGCTGGGCATCCCGGACCTTCAGGTGACGGTGCACAAGGTGACGGACTGGATCGTGCACGCGCACCTCGCCGACCGCTACCGCGTCGGCCGCGTGCTGATCGCCGGCGACGCCGCGCACCGCCAGCCCCCGGCCGTCGGCCTCGGCCTGAACACCGGCATCCAGGACGCCCACAACCTGGCCTGGAAGCTGGCCGCGGTGCTCGGCGGCCGGGCGAGCGACGGCCTGATCGACACCTACGAGGCCGAGCGCCGGCCCGTGGGCCGGGAGAACGTCGACTGGGCGGTCTCCGCCGCCGTCCACCACCAGGCGGTCATCGACGCCGTGGGCGCCGGCCACAACATCCCGGCGGGGCGCCGCAAGCAGCGGCTGGAGGCGTACTTCGACCCCTCGCCGCTCGGCGACACCGTGCGGGCGCGCGCCCTGGAGATCTTCCACACCCACCGCGGGGGGTGCCAGTCGCTCGACATGGAGGTCGGCTTCCACTACGAGGACGGCGCGCTCGTCGCGGACGGCAGCGAGCCGCCGGCCCGCGTCCCCATGCGCAACGAGCACCGGCCCACCTCCCGCCCCGGTCACCGGCTGCCGCACGCCTGGATCACGTCCGGCGACCGGCGTCTGTCCACGCTCGACCTCACCGGCCGGACCGACTTCACGCTGATCACGGGCCCGGAGGGGACGCCGTGGTGCGAGGCGGCCGCGCGGGTGGCGGAGAAGTTCTCCGTCCGCGTCCGCACGGTCCGCATCGGCGCCGGCGGCGACTACGCCGACGTCGACGGCGGCTGGGAGGCCGTGCGGGGGATCACCGACGCCGGCGCGCTCCTGGTCCGTCCCGACCAGCACGTCGCCTGGCGCAGCACGGCCGGCGGCCGGGACGCGGAGCAGGTCTTGGCGCAGGTGTTCGCCGCGGTGCTGGACCGCTGACCCGAGCGACGCACGACAGAAGCGGGGGGGACCGCGCAGAGGGCCGGCAGCATGGGGGTGGCGGGGGGGGGGGGTAGCAGCCCACCCGCCGCCGGCCGGGCCGCCGGGG
>NZ_JBHVYK010000068.1:0-3296 GCF_042880855.1 Streptomyces sp. NPDC058291 | reverse complement strand
GGGGGCGCCGGCCGCGCTCCACCCGTGCCCCCTCGACGGCTGCGCCCGCCCCGTTATCGCGCCCCGCCCGCTTCTGTGTCGCGGGGGGCGGTTCAGGCCCCGACCGCCGCCGGACGGGCGGCGGCGTTCTGCTTCACCCAGGCCAGGACCTGCTCGGTGGCCTGCCGCGCGGAGGCCATGCACACGCCGACGCCCACACCGTCGTACAGGGCGCCGCACACGGCGAGGCCGGGCTGCGCGGCCACCGTCTCGCGGATCCGCCGGACCCGCTCGAAGTGGCCGACGGTGTACTGCGGCAGGGCGTCCTGCCAGCGGCTGACCCGGCTGGCCACCGGGACGCCCCGCACGCCCGTGGCCTCGGCCAGTTCCGCGGTCGCCAGCGCCACGAGATCGGCGTCGTCGCGCCGCAGCAGGTCCTCCTCGCCGAAGCGGCCGATCGAGCAGCGGACGATCTCCACCTCACCGGCCAGGTGCGGCCACTTCACGGTGGTGAAGGTGACCTCCTTGACGGCCTTGCCCTCCGGCGCGGGCACCCGGTAGGCGGCGTACCCGCGGCCCGAGAGCCCGCCGGGGAAGGCCGCGCGGGGATAGGCGAGGGTGACCACCGCGACGTCGGAGTAGGGCACCTCGGCGAACGCCGAGACGGCCGGGGCGGCTCCGGGGACCTCGGCGAGCAGCCTGCCCGCGGGCCCGGCCGGAACGGCGATGACGACGGCGTCCGCGTCGAGGTGCTCCGGGGCGGCGGCCGTGCCCACGGTCACCCGCCAGCCGTCCGCGCCGCGGGTCAGCTCCCGGACCGGGGCGTCGGTGCGCACCGACGCGTCGGGCGCGGCCTTCAGCACCTCGCGCACGAGCACGGCGGGCAGGGAGCCGAATCCGCCGTCGAGGGTCGCCACCCGCACGGGCGGCGGCTTCTGTCCCTCGGCGAGCACGGGCGTCAGCGAGCCCGCCGCGTCCGCCAGCGAGACGTGCGAACGGGCGGCCTTCGCCAGCGGCGTCAGCGTGGCCTCGAAGGACAGGTCCGCGGCGCGGCCGGCGAACACGCCGGCGAGGAACGGTTCGACCAGGCGGTCCACGACCTCCTGGCCGAAGCGCCCGCCCACGTAGTCCGCGACCGAGACGTCGCCCTCCCGGTCGAACGAGGGCAGCACCAGGTCCTGCCGGGCCCGCTCGACGCCCTCGGCGGAGACCACACCGGACCTGGCCAGATCGTCCATGTCGCAGGGCACGCCCATGAACTGACGGTCCGGCTGCCGCCGGATCCCTCCCCCGGTCCAGATCGCCGACGCGGTGACGCCGGCCGACATGATCTTCTCGCCGAGTCCGGCGTCCGCGATCAGCCCGGTCGTCCTGCGCCGGTTGGCGTACAGCGACTCGGCTCCCTCGTCGACGGGAACTCCCGCCACCTCGGAGACCGACAGCTTCCCGCCGAGCCGGGAGGACGCCTCCAGGACCGTCACCCGGACCGGCTCGTCGCGGAGCTGGAACGCCGCCGCCAGTCCCGCGATGCCACCCCCGATGACGACCACATGGGGCTTTCCACTCACCTGATCCTGTTCGGTGCCAGCCATTCCACCAGATCCTTCGTGGTTAGTGTCGTAGAGGCCGTCTCGGCGCCGGCGCCCGGCGTCAAGACAGGTCCTGGCAGTCTGGCCGGGGCCCCCAGCCCTTCGGTCGAGGGCGGCTGGAGGGCCGGTGGCCGCTGCCGAACCAGCAGTCGAGCGCCTGGGCGAGGTCCTCGGCGGTGCCGGGGGCGGTCCAGGCGACGTAGCCGTCGGGGCGGACGAGGACGGCGTCGAGCGGGGCGGCGGCCGGGACGCCGGGCGCGGTGTCGACGGTGGCGGTGACGACGTCGACGCGGTCGGTGTGGCCGTCCGCGACGCGGGCGGTGGCGGCGTCGGAGGTCAGGAGCAGACCGCGTCCGGAGCGCAGGAGTTCGGCGACGCGGACCCGGCCGCCGTCGGGGAGCGCGAGGGCGGTCTCGGGGGGCATGCGCCGGCCGAGCAGGGGGTGGTCGCCCTTGGCCAGGTCGTAGCGGACGCCGAGGTTGCTCAGCATGCCCGCCGCGTACTCGGCGGCGTCCTTGTGGGTCAGCAGCTCGCCCACGACCTCGCGGACCGGGTCCATGTCCTCGCCGGTGAGCCGCAGTTCGATCGCCGCGCGGGCGTTGCGCGCCAACTGCTCGCCGACGGGGTGGCGTTCGGCGTGGTAGGTGTCGAGCAGGCCTTCGGGGGCCCGGCCCTGCACCGTCGCCGCCAGCTTCCAGCCGAGGTTCACCGCGTCCTGCACGCCCACGCTCAGCCCCTGCGCCATCGCCGGGGGCTGCACGTGCGCGGCGTCGCCCGCCAGGAACACCCGGCCGCGCCGGTACTCGGCGGCGGCCCGTGAGGCGTCGGTGAAGCAGCTGATCCAGCGGCACTGCCCGTGGTGGATGGACTCGCCGGTGAGCCGCTGCCAAGCGTCGGCGAGGTCGGCGAAGGCGATCGCGTCGCGGTCGCGGGGCGGCGGCGTGCCCGCCTCGTGGACGACGACCCGGGTGACTCCGTTCTCCAGGTCCATCGCCATCACCATGCTGCCGCCCGGCAGGTCCTCGCCGATGCGCCGTCTGCGGGTGTCGATCCCGGTGACGTCGGCGGTGAGGAAGCCGCGCCGGCCGTCGGTGCCGGGGAACGCGATCCCGGCCAGTCTGCGCACGGTGCTGCGTCCGCCGTCGCAGCCGACGAGGTAGGCGGCGCTCTCCCCGGCCGCCCCGTCGGGGCCGTCGACGCTCACCACGACCTCGTCGTCGCTCTGGCGCAGAGCGGTCACCTCGCGGCCGCGCAGGACCGGCACGCCGAGTTCGCCCACCCAGTCCTCCAGCATCCGTTCGGTGCGGAACTGGGAGACCCCCCGGTGCCCGTAGTGGTCCTCGGCCAGCATGCCGAGGTCGATCGGGAGTCCGCCGAAGTGGCTGTCGGCGGGCTCGGTGGCGCCGAGACGGTCGAGCAGGCCCCGCTGGTCGAAGCACTCGGCGGTGCGCTTGGTGAAGCTCGCGCCGCGCGACTGGCGCGTCGGGGCGGGCAGCCGCTCGTAGACGACGACGTCCACGCCGCGGAGCCTGAGTTCGCCCGCCGTCATCAGACCGACCGGGCCGGCCCCGACGACGATTACCTCCCTGGCCATGTGTTCACTCCTTCGTCAAGGGTGCCGGCGGCGCTCACCGGCCGGCGGACTGCGCGACGCGGCCTGCGCCGAACCAGTGGTCGAGCGCCTGGGCGAGGTCCTCGGCGGTGCCGGGGGCGGTCCAGGCGACGTAG
>NZ_JBHVYK010000067.1:8828-42399 GCF_042880855.1 Streptomyces sp. NPDC058291 | reverse complement strand
GGTCCTCGCCGTCGACTCGGGCGGCGCCGGCGGTCACGGCAGACGCCAGTCCACCGGTTGGCCGCCCTGCCGGATCAGCAGGTCGTTGGCTCTGCTGAACGGCCGTGAGCCGAAGAAACCGCGGTCCGCGGACATGGGGGAGGGGTGCGCGGACTCCACCGACGGCAGATCCCCCAGCAGCGGACGCAGGTTGCGGGCGTCCCGGCCCCACAGCACGGACACCAGGGGCTTGCCGCGTGCCGCGAGCGCCCGGATCGCCTGCTCGGTGACCTCCTCCCAGCCCTTGCCGCGATGTGCGGCCGGCTTGCGCGGGGCGGTGGTGAGCGCCCTGTTGAGCAGCAGCACGCCCTGCCGCGTCCACGGCGTCAGGTCGCCGTTGGAGGGCTGGGGCAGATCGAGGTCGGTGGTCAGCTCCCGGTAGATGTTGAGCAGACTGCCGGGCAGCGGCCGGACCTCCGGAGCGACGGAGAAGGACAGTCCGACCGCGTGCCCCGGCGTCGGATACGGGTCCTGACCGACGATCAGGACGCGGACGTCGTCGAAGGGCTGCTGGAAGGCCCGCAGGACGTTGTGCCCGGCCGGGAGATAGGTGCGTCCCGCGGCGATCTCCGCGCGCAGGAAGTCACCCATCTCGGCGATCCTTCCGGCGACGGGTTCGAGGGCTTTCGCCCAGCCCGGTTCGACGATCTCATGCAAGGGTCGTGGTGCCACGGCGTCACCCTACTGCCGTACGCACGGCGGCGATCAACCGACGGCCGGCGCCCGCCCCGCGCACCCCCGGCGCTCCCCACCGGAGCCGGCCCGCGCCGGACGGCCGCCCGGCGCGCCCGGTCCGGCTCATCCGACCACCGCGGCCCGTACGCACAGCACGTCGGGCAGGTGCGCGGCCAACTGCCGCCAGCTGTCGCCGTGGTCGGCGGAGGCGAACACCTCGCCGTTGCGGTTGCCGAAGTACACGCCCGCCGGGTCCGCGTCGTCCGTGCACATCGCGTCCCGCAGGACCGTGCCGTAGTGGTCCTCCTGCGGCAGCCCCGCGGTGAGCGGCTCCCAGCTCTTGCCGGCGTCCGCCGTGCGGAAGACCCGGCACCGGCGGCCGGCGGGCACCCGGTCCGCGTCGGCGTTGATCGGGAACACGTACGCCGTGTCCCCGCGCGTCGGATGCGCCGCGACGGCGAAGCCGAAGGTCGACGGCAGCCCCTCGCCGATGTCGGTCCACCGCGCGCCCGCGTCGTCGCTGCGGTAGACCCCCCAGTGGTTCTGGAGGTAGAGGCGGTCCGGGTTCGCCGCGTCCCTGGCCACCTTGTGCACGCACTGACCGAACTCCGGGTTCGGGTCGGGCAGGAACACCGCCGACACACCGGAGTTGGACGGCGCCCAGCTCGCCCCGCCGTCGGTGGTGCGGAACACCCCGGCGGTCGACACCGCCACGGTCACCGCCCGCGGGTCGCGCTCGTCGGTGAGGATGGTGTGCAGGCCCTCCCCGCCGCCGCCCGGCACCCACCGGGATCGGGTGGGGTGCTCCCACAACGGGCGGACCAAATCGAAGCTCTCGCCGCGGTCCTCCGAGCGGTACAGCGCGGCCGGCTCCGTGCCCGCGTACACGACGTCCGGTTCGGCCGCCGCCGGGTGGAGCTGCCACACCCGCTCCAGCGAGGCCTGGGTGTCCTGAGGGAACCTGACGGCCGGGCTGGCCGGTTCGGTCCAGGTGCGGCCGAGGTCGTCGGAGTGGAACACCGACGGGCCCCAGTGCGCGCTGTCGCCGCCGGCCAGCAGCCGCGGGCGCTCGCCGCGGGTGTCGACCGCGACCGAGTAGATCGCTTGTGCGTTGAAGTAGGGGGTCTCGTCGAACTCCCACACGCCGCCGCGCCGACGCCCGATGAACAGGCCTTTGCGCGTGCCTACGGCGAGCAGTACCTCGGTCATGCCGATCACCTCCGCTGTGTCCTCGACATCGTCGTCCCGGACACCGGCCAGTCTGCACCCCGCCACTGACAGTCACCTCCGGAAACACCGTCGTCGCAGGTCACGGTGGGGTCGGCGGGTCCACGCCGCTTGACTTCGGCCACTTTTCCCTGGACGCCTGCGCGGACCCGGGTGCCATGAGAGCGTCGGGACAGGGGGACTCGCCTGAGCATCGCGCCCGCCCGCCGCGTATGGGAGGGGGCCGGGATGTTCATGTGCTCACGAGGAGGCAGCCTTCGATGGCGTTCCGTGGTCCGAAGGTGTGGCTGTGGCGCTGGCGGCGCAACCCGCTCAAGCGACGCGCCGACACGGTGGAGTCCTGGGTCCTGCTCGGCGTGTGGGCGCTCACCGTCCTCGCCGGGGTGCTGGCGGGGTCGGCGACCGCGGACTCCGTCGAACAGGGTCTGGCGCGCGAGCGGGTCGAGTGGCGCCCTCTCATGGGGCGACTGACCGAGCAGGCCCCGGGCAGGGCGCCGTCGAGCGGCTCCGCCGGCGGCGAGCAGGTCTGGGCGAAGGTGGGCTGGACCGGCCCGGACGGTTCCGCGCACAGCGGTCAGGTCCGGGTCGGCCCCGGCAGTGCCGCGGGCACCCCGGTCGAGGTCTGGACGGACCCTCAGGGGCGCCTGGTGACCCGGCCGGCCAGCGCGTCGCAGGCCAGGCTGCGCGCCTCCCTCGTCGGCGGTCTGGCGGGAGTCGGGGTGGCGACCCTGCCCCTCGCGGGCGGGCGCGCGCTGCGGAGCCGGCTGGAACGCCGGCGCGTGGATCAGTGGGACGTCGAGTGGGCCCGTTTCGCCGTGCTCTGGGGCCCGCCGACGAGCTGACCGACCACCTGACGAACCCCTCCGGCGCTCCGTGCCACCGGTGCGTGGGGGCGCCGCCCGCGCGTGCACGGCCCGAGCGCGAAGAACCCGGCCCCCGCGCGACCGCCGTCCGGCACATCGCCGGGTCCGGACGTCCGGGCCGGTCGGACGGCGACGTCGTCCTCCACCGCCGGAAGGGCCGAAGCGTCCTGCTCACGGGCCCGCACCAGGCCGCCCGTGCCGGAGCGGAGCCGGGCGGCTCACCGGCGGGAGCGGTCAGCTCGCGGCGGGAACGCTCCGCTCGGGAAGGCCGCGTTCCAGGATCGCGTCCACGTCGGCGCCGTCCGGCAGTGTGCCGAAGGAGTGGCCCCAGTCGCCGTCCAGCCGCGTGGCGCAGAACGCGTCGGCGACGGCGGGCGGCGCGTGCCGCACCAGCAGGGAGGCCTGGAGGACGAGCGCCATCCGCTCCACCAGCCGGCGGGCGCCGGACGGGCCGGCGCCGGTCAGCCGGGACCTCAGTCCGGTGACGGCCGCGTCCAGCCGGGCGTCCGCGCCGCGTGCCAGGTCGAGTTCGGCGAACAGCGCGTCCACGGTCGCCGGTTCACGCGTCGTCGCCCGCAGCACGTCCAGGGCGTTGACGTTGCCCGAGCCCTCCCAGATCGACAGCAGCGGAGCCTCGCGGTAGTGCCGGGGCATGCCCGAGTCCTCGACGTAGCCGTTGCCGCCGAGGCACTCCAGAGCCTCCGCGGTGAAGGCCGGACCCCGCTTGGTGACCCAGTACTTGCCGATGGCGGTGGCGATCCGCCGGAAGGCGCGCTCGCCTTCCTGGCCGTCCGCTCCGCGCGCCGCCCGGTCCGCCGCCCCGGCCAGGCGCAGCGTGAGCGTGGTGGCGGCCTCCGACTCCAGCGCCAGGTCGGCCAGGACGTTGCGCATCAGCGGCTGGTCGAGCAACCGCGCCCCGAACGCACGGCGATGGCGCACATGATGTCCGGCCTCGACGAGCGTCTTGCGCATCAGGGCCGCCGACATGGTCACGCAGTCCAGGCGCGTGCAGTTGACCATCTCGAGGATGGTCTTCACGCCCTGCCCCTCGGGTCCGACCAGCCAGGCCACCGTGCCGTCGAACTCGGGCTCGGAGGACGCGTTGGAGCGGTTGCCCAGCTTGTCCTTGAGCCGCTGGACGCGGAACGTGTTGCGGACGCCGTCGGGCAGCACACGCGGCACGAGGAAGCAGGACAGGCCGCCGGGCGCCTGCGCCAGCACCAGGAACACGTCGCACATCGGAGCCGACGTGAACCACTTGTGCCCGCGCAGCGTGTAGACGCCGGGCTCCGAGGTGGGGGAGGCCGTCGTCGTGTTCGTGCGGACGTCGGAGCCGCCCTGTTTCTCGGTCATCCCCATCCCGGCCAGCAGCCCGCGCTTCTGCGTCGGCGCCCGCAGCCCCGGGTCGTACTCCCTGCTGGTCAGCAGCGGTTCGTAGACGGCGGCGAGCTCCGGTTGGCGGCGCAGCGCCGGGACGGCCGCGTACGTCATGGACGTGGGGCAGCCGTGTCCGGCCTCGGTGTGGCCCCACGCCAGACCGCCCGCCGTGCGCGCCACATGGGCGCCGGGCCGGTCGTCCGCCCAGGGCGCGCCGGCCTGCCCCTCGGCGACCGCGACCCGCATCAGCTCGTGCCAGCTCGGGTGGAACTCGACCTCGTCGACCCGGTGGCCGTACCGGTCGTGGGTGCGCAGGACGGGCTCGTGCCGGTTGGCCAGGTCGCTCCACTCCTGCGCCTGGACGCCACCGGCCAGCAGGCCGATCCTGCGGACGTCCGCCTCGGCCCAGCCGGCGCCCTCCCGGCGCAGCCCCTCCAGGAGCGCGGCGTCGTCGCAGGCGTCGTAAGGCGCGAGCGGCGGCGGCTGGTTGGTGACGTCGTGCGTGACGAACGAGGCGGCCGGAGCAAGCGGCTGCGACGGCCGCCGGGACGGCGACGACGATGACGGCTGCGACGCGGACGGCTGCGACGCGGAAGGCGGCGGGGACGCGAGTGTCGGGACCATGCCGACCATGTTGCACTGCATCTACGGCTGTAGCAATAGTGCAACAACAGGGGCGCACGTACAGTACGTCCTCATGCGGATCAACGAGTCGGCGCAGCCCGGCGAGGTCGACCTGCCCCCGCTGTCCGCGCGGTCGGTGGTCCTGAGTCTGCTGCTGGGCGCGCATCCGCCCGAGCTGGCGGCCAAGGACCTGGTGCGCGGCGTGGAGCCGTTCGGCATCGGCGGATCGACGGTGCGGGCCGCGCTGAGCCGGATGGTGGCGGCGGGCGACCTGCGCCGGGCGGACGGCGTCTACCGGCTCAGCGACCGGCTGCTGGAGCGGCAGCGGCGGCAGGACGACGCCGTGCACCCGGACACGCGCGCGTGGGACGGCGACTGGGAAATGCCGGTGATCACCGCGACGGGCCGCGGCCCCGCCGAACGCGCCGAACTGCGCGCCCGGCTGAGCGCGCTCAGACTCGCCGAGCTGCGGGAGGGCGTCTGGCTGCGCCCGGCCAACCTGGGCCGGCCCTGGCCCGCGGACCTGGGCGAGGTCGTCCAGCGCTTCACCGCCCGGCCCGACGCGCCCGCCCGGGAGCTCGTCGAGAGTCTGTGGCCGCTCGCCGCGTGGGCGCGGACGGCCCGCGCCCTCCTGGCGCACGTCGAGCGGACGCGACGGCCCGCCGACCGGTTCACGGCCCTCGCAGCGGTGGTCCGGCATCTGCTCGCCGACCCCGTGCTGCCCGCCGAACTCCTGCCCGCCGACTGGCCCGGCACGGCGCTGCGCGCCCTGTACGAGCACCACCGCCGCGAGCTCTCCGTGGCGGTGCTGGGGCCGACTGCCTGAAACGCGGCGGCCGTACGAAGCGCCGTGCGGGGGACGCTTCGTACGGCCGCCCTCTCACCGTGGGGGGAAAGAGGGGACTGCCAGGACCTACCTGTAGGTGATGTCGGACGACGCGTACTTGCAGTAGGTGCCGTCGGCGTCCGCGCCGTTCTTGGGCGGCTCCGCGCCCGTGCTGTTGCCGATGTACTTCTGGCAGGGAACGATCTTCTTGCTGCTGTCCCCGACGATGGTGATCTTCCTCAGGGTGGCGCTGTCGCCGTAGTTGGTGTTGATGCCGACGAGCCGGCCGCCCTTGTACGTCGCCTCGATGGTGTTGAGGTTGATCGTGCGCTTGTACTGGCCGCTCTTGCAGTTGCCGCAACTGCGCACGAAGGTCCCGAAGTTCTTCACCGCGAAGTTGGAGACGTTGAGCGTGCCGGCGCCGTTGAACTGGAAGACCTTGTCGCTGGCTTCCTTCGCCCCGCCGCCGGAGACGGTGTAGACGTTGGACGACGAGGAGCCGAGGAAGGTCGCCGCGTCCTCGCCGACGTCCTCCCACCAGACGTTCTGCAGCGTGCAGCTGCCCAGGCAGTGGATGCCGTCGGCGGCGGGCGAGCCGATGATCACGTTCTTCAGGACGGCGCCCGCCGCGAGCTCCAGGATCGGGTCCTGGTCCTCGTTCTGGCCGCCGGTGCCGAGATCGCCGCTGCCGTACAGGCGCTGCATCCCGTAGTCCTTGGTCCCGGAGACCTTGACGGTGGCGGTCACCGCCTTGCTGCTGGTCGGGGTGGGCCAGGTGGCGGCGCCGGCGGGCGTGAGCGCCCCGCTAGTCATGATCATGCCAACAGTGAGCCCGACGGCGGCCAGTCCGCCGGTGAGGGCGCGCCCGGGCATGCGGCGAGTGCGTCCGCTCGCTGACGGAGGTGCTGGTGCGGCTGCTGGTGAAGTCATGTCCCGATGCCTTCTTTCCGAACGGGGGTGGGAGACGGGGAGGCGCTCCGGAGGATCAGAGCTTTCCGGCGCCCGCGCCGGACGTCACCGAGGCGACGACGGACGAGGCGGGCTCGGCGGTGTAGCTGTACGGCGGCTTGGTGAACGTCCCGACCCGCGACACCTCGGTGGCGGCTCCACCGAGGTCGTTGCCGGTCAGGTTGGCGTAGCCGTCCACGTCGCTGTCGCGGCTCGTCGTGACGGCGACCACGGTCGAGCGGAAGACGTTGTTCTCGACGAGCATCTGCGCGCCCATGCGCGAGTGGACGGCCGTCTCGGCGCCGACGACGTAGTTGTCGTAGAAGTGGCCGGTGCCGAAGCGCAGGCTGGGGATGCGCGAATAGACGTTGCTGAAGTGGTTGTGGTGGTACGTGACCCTCAAGTGGCCGGTGTCCTGGCTCGCGTTGTTGTCGCTGTGACCGACGAGCGAACCCTTGTAGTGGTCCTTAAAGGTGTTCCACGACACGGTCACGAAGTCCGAGGCGTGATTGATGTCCAGCAGGCCGTCGTAGTAGTCCTTGTCGTGATCGCGGTCGGCCGAGAAGGAGTTGTGGTCGATCCACACCTTGGTCGAGGCCTGGACCTCGATCCCGTCGGCCGGCTTGAGCGGCTTGCTGATGTTCAGGTTGCGGATGACGACGTTCGTCACCTTCTTCAGCCGCAGCCCACCGCCGGTGAACCCGGACGACGAACCGACGCCGAGCACGGTCGTGTTGGAGCCGACGTCCACCTGACCGCTCAGCGAGATCAGGCCGTTGACCTTCACGACCTTCGCCGTGCTGCCGGTCACCGCGGTCTTGAAGGCGGCCAGGGTCGAGACGGTGACCGCGCCCGCGCCGCCGCCGCCGGTCGTGCCGGCGCCGAACCCGATCGGCGCGCTGTCGGCCGCGCCCGCCGGGAAGGGCAGGGCCATGACCGCCGCCGTGGCGAGCGCGGCGGACGCGGCGAGGAGAGCCGACCTTTGCGCCTGTGTACGTGGGGGACCTGTGCGCATGGGGGTGCGTCCCTTCGTGGGGAAGGAATGAATCAGGTATGTGATTGGTGTGCTTCATGCTGAACGGGCAGCATGAGCGGTGCGGCCCTTGTGGGGGAGGGGTGAGCGGCTCGGTCACACTGCTGAACGGAACGTAGGGGGCAAGCGCTTTCTAGTCAACGCTTTGCGCAGAAGACATCCGGCCACCCCCGGCGACTCCAGGCCAACCGGCAAGGGCTTGCGCAGAGGTGGCGTGGGAGCGCTTCCATGGCGCAGGGACGCATGCCACCATGCGATGCGGACGCTTCCCTTCACGCGCACGGCAATCCCCGGGGCGGCAGGCCCCGAAGCCCCGAAGCCCCGAAGCCCCGAAGCCCCCGAAGCCCTCCGGCTCGCCGCCTCCCGCTCACGCACCCGCACGACGCCCCCCCCGAGCTGCTACCAGAAAGGGACAGACGCGTGTCCGATTCCCTGGGAAGATCGCTGCGTTCGTTGTTCGGCGCTCTGCTGCTCCTGCTCACCGCGGCGCTGCTCACCGCGCCGGCGGCCGTCGCCCGCCCGCAGGCCGCCGCGCCGGTTCCCGCCGCCACCCTCACCGAGGTCACCGGTTTCGGCGCCAACCCCAGCAACCTCCAGATGTACGTGTACGCACCGGCCTCGGTGACCGCGCATCCGCCGGTTCTCGTCGCCGTGCACTGGTGCGGCGGCTCCGGACCGGCCATGTACTCCGGCACCGAGTACTCCCAACTCGCCGACCGGTACGGCTTCGTGGTGGTCTATCCGTCCGTCACCCGCAGCAGCAAGTGCTTCGACGTCTCCTCCGCGCAGGCGCTCCGACGCGGCGGCGGCAGCGACCCCGTCGGCGTCAAGTCGATGATCGACTGGGTGACCGCCGCCTACGGCGCCGACACCGGTCGCGTCTACGTCACCGGCATCTCCTCCGGGGCGATGATGACCAACGTCCTGCTCGGCGACTACCCCGACGTGTTCGCCGCCGGATCCGCCTTCTCCGGGGTGCCCTTCGGCTGCTTCGCCACCACCGACGGCTCCGAGTGGAACAGCGCCTGCTCCGGCGGCACCGTGATCCGCACCGCACGGGAGTGGGGCGACCTCGTCCGCGGGGCCTACCCCGGATACGCCGGCCCCCGGCCGCGGATGCAGGTGTGGCACGGCACCGAGGACGACGTGCTGCGCTATCCCGACTTCGGCGAGGAGATCAAGCAGTGGACCGATGTGCTCGGGGTGAGCCAGACCCCGGCCGCCACGGACTCGCCCTCCGCCGGCTGGACCCGCACGCGCTATGGCGCAGCCGGCGACCAGGCTCCCGTGGAGGCGGTCAGCCTGCAGGGCGTCGGGCACAACCTGTACGCCTGGGGCATGGCGGCCCGTGTGATCACGTTCTTCGGCCTGGACGCCTCCGGCTCCACTCCGCCGCCCCAGCCCGGCAGCTGCAAGGTCATCGCGACGACCAACGCCTGGAACACCGGTCTGACCGCCTCTCTGACCCTCACCAACACCGGCGCCACCGCGGTCGACGGCTGGCGGCTCGGCTTCACCCTCCCCGCCGGCCAGACCGTCACCAACGGCTGGGGCGCCACGTACGCACCGGCCTCCGGGGCGGTGACGGCTACCAACGCGGCCTATGACGGCACGCTCGCCCCCGGCGCGAGCGTCGCCATCGGCTACCAGGCGACGCACACGGGCAACAGCGCGGCGCCCAGTGCTTTCACCCTCAACGGCAATTCCTGCAGCATAAGTTGAGCAGCCGTACGCGTTCGTGGGCGGCCCTGGCGGCGGTCGCCCACGACCGTCACGACGGGACGCCGACGGCGGGAGCCCACTCCGGCCCCGTCGCGCGGGTCGTCGGTCGCGCGGGTCGCTCGTGCGGGGTCAGGCCGGCGGGTCGCGGGGGAGCGGGGGGTGCGTCGACGCGGCGGCGGCTCGCAGCGCCGCCCAGTCCGGCAGCTTCACCACGCCCCGCCCCAGTGAGGCCCCCAGCGCTGCCTCGGCCCGCTCGATCGCCGACCACCCCGCCCACTCGACGACCTCGCCTGCGGCGTCCCGCAGCGAGTCGAGCGGATCGCCGGACAACCGCCGCCGTGCCAGGACGGGGGCGTCCTCCAGCAGGGACGTCGCCGTCTCCTTCGCGCACGGACGGTTGCTGCCGATCACCCCGGTCGGGCCGCGCTTGATCCAGCCCGCCACGTACTCGCCCGGCACGGCCTCGCCCCCGCGCAGCACCCGCCCGGCGACCTGCGGCACCGTGCCGCTCTCCGCGTCGAACGGCAACCCCTCCAGCGGCACCCCGCGATACCCCACCGACCGCAGCACCAACTGCGCCTCGACGTCCTCGAACCGGCCGGCGCCCGTGACGCCGCCGCGCCCGTCCGGCGCCGTCCGCTCCAGGCGCACCGCCCCCACCCGGCCCTCGACCGCGAGCAGCTCCACGGGCCGCAGGAAGAACCGGAGCCTGATCCGCCGCCGGGCGCCGCGAGCCGGCGTCGCAGCCCAGCCGCGCAGCACCTCCACGTTGCGCCGCCGCGCCGCCGCCAGCCCGGACGGATCGCCATAGGCCGGATCGGACGCCAGTTCCGCCTCGTCGACGACCACGTCGGTGTCGGGCAGTCCGCCCAGCTCGCGCAGTTCCTTGGTGGTGAAGCGCGCCTGCGACGGGCCGCGCCGCCCCACCATGTGGATCTCGGTCACCCCGCTCGCCGACAGCGCGGTCAGCGCCGCCTGCGGCATGTCGGTGGGGCTCAGCTCGGCCGCGCCCCGGGCCAGCACGCGGGTGACGTCCACCGCGACGTTCCCGAGGCCGATCACGACGGCGGTGCGGACGTCCCGCACGAAGCCGTCGGCGGCGGCGTCGGGGTGCGCGCTGTACCAGGACACGAAGTCCGTCGCCGACCAGCTGCCGGGCAGCTCCTCCCCGGGGACCCCGAGGCGCCGGTCCGACGCGGCGCCCACGCAGTACACCACCGCGTGGTACAGCTCGCGCAGCCGGGCCACGGGCACCCCGTCCGCGCCGACCCGGACCCCGCCGAGGAACCGCACCCGCTCGTGTTCGAGGATCTCGCGCAGGCTGTGCTGCAGCGACTTGATCTTCTCGTGGTCCGGAGCGACGCCGTAACGCACGAGTCCGTACGGGCACGGCAGGCGGTCCAGGACGTCGACCAGCACCTCGGGATCCCGCTGGACCAGGCTCTGGGCGGTGTAGACCCCACTCGGTCCCGAGCCGACGACGGCGACACGCAGCACGGTGGAACTCCTTGCCCCGGGGTACGGAGGAGAGCGCCGGTACCTCCAGCATCGCACCGGTGCGGCTCCGCTGACAGGGCGCCGCGCAGGGCGTCCGGGCCGGCCGGCCCTGTCCCTCGTCGGCCTGACGTCGCTCGCGGACCGGATCGGAGGGGCCTCTCCCCGCCCGGAGGAGCTGTCACCGCATGCCGCGCATCCGGGTGATCTCGCTGGTCTGCTGCGCGATCACGTCGTCCGCCATCTCCTCGATCAGGACGTTGTTGCCCTGCGCCTTGACGTCCGCGGCCATGGTGAGCGCGCCCTCGTGGTGAGTGATCATCAAGGTGAGGAAGAGGGCGTCGAACGCCTTGCCGCGCGCCGCGCGCAGCGCGGTCAGCTGGGCGGCGGTGGCCGTTCCGGGCATGGCGGTGTGCTCGTGCCCGCCGCCCGCCGTCTTCTGGCCGTGCGCCGTGAGCCAGGCCTTCATGGCCTCGATCTCCGGTCCCTGCGCCGCGGAGATGCGCAGGGCGAGCCGCTTGACGTCCCCCGACCGGGCCCGGTCCGGAACGAGTTCGGTCATCTCCAGGGCCTGGGCGTGGTGCTGGATCATCATGCGCGCGTAGGACACGTCGGCCGTGTTCGGGGTGTCGTCGTCGGCGCGCTGTTCGGCCGCTTCCTGGGCGGAGAGGGTCCGGTTCGCGTCGCCCGGCCTGCCGGGCGCGATCACCGAAGGGCCGCCGCCCGCGGACGGCTTGGCGTCCGTCCCGGAGTCGCAGCCCGCGAGGGCGAGGGCCAGCAGCAGCGCGGCTGAGGCGAGGGGCATGCGGCGGACCGGCACAACGACCTCCTGCGATAGGCGAGTTGGGGACGGCGCTCGTCCCTGTCTGGATCTATGCACCACGGAACAGGTCAATGAACAGAAAGATTCATGACGAGTGCGTTGCCAACCTTTGATCTGTGCATGATGAAGACGATACTTCGGAGCACCGTGGGCCGTTCCCCCGTGAACGGCGACAAGGGAGGATGCAGTGACCCTGTTGAACGATCCTCGAACGCGACGCAGACGGCTGGGTGTCGCCGCCGTGTGCACCGGTCTCCTCGCCGCACTCATGACGGCGGTCCCGGCGGCCGCGACCCCCGACCCGGGGGACGGTCCCGCCGTGCAGCGGGAGGTCTCGCCGGGCGTCCGGGCCGAGGCGGCCGCGGCGATCGCCGACGGCGAGATACCCGGGCAGGACGAGATCGTCCACTCCGCCAACATCGAGCACCTGGCGAACATCCCCAAGGACGCCCTGCCCGGCACCAACTCGGACCTGGCCTTCCAGGGCAAGTACGCCTTCGCCGGCAACTACGACGGCTTCCGCGTCTTCGACATCAGCGACCCGAAGTCGCCGAAGACCGTGGCCCAGGTGCTCTGCCCCGGTTCGCAGAACGACGTCTCCGTCTCGGGTGATCTGCTCTTCCTGTCGACCGACTCCTCGCGCAGCGACAGCAGTTGCAGCAGCACCACCCAGCCGGTGACCGAGAAGTCCTCCTGGGAGGGCATGAAGGTCTTCGACATCAGCGACAAGGCGAACCCGAAGTACGTCGCCGCCGTGGAGACCGCCTGCGGTTCGCACACCCACACCCTGGTGCCCCAGCGCAAGAACGTCTACGTCTACGTCTCCTCGTACTCGCCCAACGCCGCCTACCCCGACTGCCAGCCGCCGCACGACGGCATCTCGGTCATCAAGGTGCCCCGCAAGGCGCCCGAGAAGGCGGCGGTGGTGAGCTTCCCCGTCCTGTTCCCCGGTGAGGGCCCGGACGGCGGCGGCAACCCCGGCGGCCCGACCAACCCCGGCGTCTCCAAGACCACCGGCTGCCACGACATCACCGTGCTGCCGGAGAAGGACCTGGCGGCCGGCGCCTGCATGGGTGACGGCATCCTCTTCTCCATCAAGGACCCGGAGCACCCGAAGGTCATCGACCAGGTGCAGGACAACGTGAACTTCGCGTTCTGGCACTCCGCGACCTTCAACCAGACGGCGCACAAGGTCGTCTTCACCGACGAGCTCGGCGGCGGCGGCGCGGCCACCTGCAACGAGGCGACCGGCCCGAACCGTGGCGCCGACGGCATCTACGACATCGTCGGCAAGGGCGACAAGCGCAAGCTCGTCTTCCGCGGCTACTACAAGATCCCGCGCCATCAGGCCGACACCGAGAACTGCGTCGCCCACAACGGCTCGCTGATCCCGGTCAAGGGCAAGGACCTCATGGTCCAGGCCTGGTACCAGGGAGGCGTCTCCGTCTGGGACTTCACCGACTCGGCGAAGCCGAAGGAGATCGCCTACTTCGAGCGCGGTCCGCTGAGCACCACGTCCCTGCAGACCGGCGGTTCGTGGTCGGCGTACTACTACAACGGCTACATCTACTCCAACGACATCGCCAAGGGCTTCGACGTGCTGAAGCTCGACGACCGGCGCACGGATCCGGCCAAGCGGATCCGGCTGCGCGAACTCAACGTCCAGACCCAGCCGGACTACTTCGACTGATCCGTGCGCTGATCCGTCGGCTGATCCAGGCCACTGCGGCCGCTACCTGGCCGGTTCCCGGCCGGCGGGTCCGTCGCGAAGAACCGCGACAGATCGCCGTCACCTCTCCCGCCGGGCGCCTCGGCGTCCGGCGGGACGCCCTGTCCCCAATCGAGGCGGTAGCGCGCGAACAGGTCGGCGCGCAGTGCGACGAGCGGCAGCGGCACGTTCGGCAGCACCATCGAGTAGACCGCGCCCATCAGTTGGGAGCGCAGCATCGGATAGTCGTGGTCGGCGTCCTGCGAACCGTGCCGGGCCGCGGTGTCCCGCAGAAGGTCGGCCAGTCGCTGCTGCTCCGGGCACTGCACGAAGCCCTCCTCCTGCAGCAGCCCCGCCATGTGCTGACGCATCAGCACCGTACGGTCCCGGGCCAGCCCCATGATGGCGTCGATGGCCCGGGCCATCCGCTCCCGGCCGTCCTCGGTGTGCGGCTCGCGCTCCAGCGCCTCTTCCAGCGTGCGGTGCATCAGCCGGTGCACGGCCGACTGCACCAGCCGGCGCTTGCCGGGGAAGTAGTACGACACCAGACCGCGGGCCGTGCCCGCCCGGTCGGCGATGTCGCCGAGCGTCGTGGCCTCGTACCCGCGCTCGCCCACCAGCTCCACCGCGGCCTGCAGAAGCCGTTCCCGGGAACGCCGCCGCAATTCTGCATTGACCGAGGCGCTGCGCGGGGACATTCTGTAACTCCTGCGTTGACTGGCTGCCAGCCAACTATACTCAGGAACCCGGTCGGCTCCGTGAGGAGTCCGCCGGGTTGCCGCCTGCTCTGGGCGACGCGGGGGATCGTCCAGAGCGGGCGCACTTTTCCCCTAATGGTGTCCTGAGGCTACTGTCGCCCGGACCTGGGCGTGTTCCCGCCGGCCCGACCCACCAGCCCCAGCACCGGCCGCAGCCCGTCCGGGCGTTGCGCCGCCGGCAGATGGTCCACGAAGTGCACCGCGCAGCCCAGCGCGGCCGCCCCGCCGTCGGCTTGCCGGTCGTCGCCCACCATCAGGGTCTCCCGAGGGTCCGCGCCCAGCGCCTCGCACGCGATCGTGAACAGCCGCGCGTCGGGCTTCTGCACGCCGTGCTCGTACGACAGCGTGTAGGCGTCGACGTACGCGTCGAGCCCGTGTTCCCGGAACACGGGCCGCAGATCCCAGCCGATGTTGCTGACCACGCCGACCCGCAGGCCGCGCTCGCGCAGCCCGCTCAGCACGGCGCGGGCGTCGGGATACGGGGACCAGGCCGCCGGCTCGCTGTGCCGGTCGTACAGGGCGTCGTACAGAGCGGGGTCCGGCAGCGGCACCTGGCGGCACAGGCCGGTGAACGCGGCCCGGTGCGACTCCGCGCTCACGTCCCGCACCCGCCACAGCTCGGCCAGCTCGTCGGGCACCCTGGCCGGAGGGTGTCCGCCGGGCAGTGCGCCGGCCGTCTCCAGGGCCCGCGCCTTCTCGGCCAGTTCCGGTCCGGGCATCGCGACGCCGGCCGTGCGCAACACCGACCGCAGCCAGGACTCGGTGGACTCGATGCGGAAGAGGGTCCCGGAGAAGTCGAACAGCACGCTTTTCATGCGAACGATCCTAGGAAGCGTGTCCGCCGGGCGCAGTCGTCCTTCACGGAAGCGGGAGCCCGATGTGCCCGACGCCGGGAGCGGCCCCGGCAGGAGGTCCGGCCGCCGGTCCCCGCCCTCGCGGTCAGCACCTCCGGGCGGCTCGGTGCACGAAGGCGGGCGGGAGGTTCGCCCACACCGGCTCCGAGCGTTCCAGCCGGTCGAAGCGGCAGGCGAGTTCGGCGGTGAGGCGGCGGGCGGGCGGAGTCCAGGCCGCGTGCAGATAGGCGAAAGTGGTGAACCGGCCGCCGCGCGTGAGGACTTCGGCGACGGCGTCCAGGATCTGCCCGCGCTGTTCCCGCGGCATGACCGTCCACGGCAGCCCGGAGACCACCGCGTCGGCCGGCTCGCCCACGGCGGCGGCCAGCTCGGCGGCCGAACCGTGGACCACGGTCAAACGCGTGTCGCGCCGGGTGGCCGACAGCCGTGCCGCGAGCACCGGGTTGAGCTCGATCGCGACGAGTCGTGCGTCGGGCGCGAGCCGGGCGAGGATGGCGTCGGTGAACACCCCCGTGCCCGGGCCGAGTTCGACGACGGTCCGGGCCCGCTCCAGGCCGATGCCTTCGGTCATCGCGTGCGCCAGCCGGCGGGAGCTGGCCGCCACGGCGCCCGTCATGCGGGGCCGTCTGAGGAACTCGGTGGTGATCGACATGGCGGCCATGGTGGAAGCGCCCCGCGTGGCCGCACGTCGTGTTCCCGGCCGGTGCGTGTACGACCGGGGGTGGACCCCGTGACGCCCGTCAGGACGATGTGGGAGGCCGGGCCCCGGCCGTAGCGTGAGGTGGTGCATCGGCTGATCGAGACTCTGCCCCGCCTGCGCCGCGGCCACCCGTGGCTGACGGACGTCGTGCTGGTCGTGCTGGTGGCCGTGCCACCGGTGATCCGCCCGCAGCCGGGCTGGCGACCGGTCTGGGCGCAGGCGGTCGTGTACGTCGCTCTGGTGCTGCCCCTGCTCTGGCGCCGCCGTCGGCCGGTGCTCGTCGCGGCCCTGGTGACCGCGGCCTTCTGGGCGCAGTTCCTCGGGCAGGTCTGGGGACAGGAACCGGGACGCGGAGCCGTCGCCCTGGCCGCGGTCGTGGCCACTCTCACGGTGCGCGGCCTGCGCCGGGCCGCCGCGGTGACGGTGGTCTGTGCCGCCGGCTGCGTTGGGCTGTGGATCCCCGCGTGGCAGCGGGACTACGGGGGCCCGGGCGCCCGGGGCGGCTGGCTGACCCCGCTCGCGGTGGGGCTCGTGCTGGCCGGGGCCTGGGTGTTCGGCGAGTACGTCCGCGCCCGCCGCGCCTATGTCGCCGAGTTCGAGCGGCGGGTCGCGCTCGCCGAGTCCGAACGCCTCGCCCTGGCCGGCGTCGCCGTCGCCGAGGAGCGGGCGCGCATCGCCCGCGAGATCCACGACGTCCTCGCGCACAGCGTGAGCGTGATGGTGCTGAACGCCGAGGGCGGCAGGCTCATGCGGCAGGTCGACCCGGCCGTCGTCGATCGCACGCTCGGCGTCATCAGCGCGACCGGCCGCGAGGCCCTGGGCGAACTGCGCCGGCTGCTGGAGGTTTTGCGCACCCCCGACGCGGACGGCTCGGCCGGCGGCCCAGGTTTCGGCCCCGGTTTCGGCTCCGGTTCCGGTTCCGGCTCCGGTGGAACCGCCGAGCGCCTCTCGGCCGATCTGCGACGGCTGGTCGGACGCCTCGACACGAGCGGCAGGCGCGCTGTGCTGGACCTGCGCGGAGAGCAGGACGGTCTTCCCGCGGATCTCACCGTGCAGGCGTACCGCATCGTGCAGGAGGCGCTCACCAACGTCATCAAACACGCGCCGCCGGACGCCACGGTTCATGTACGGGTCGACACCGGCAGGCAGGGGCCCGGACGGCTCGTCCGCGTCCGGGTGGAGAACTCGCCCGGAGCGGAAGCCGGAGCGCCGGCAAGGACGGACGGCGGGACGAAAGCCGGGAGGGGGGCCGGAGCGGCGGCCGAGCGTGCCGTCCCGCTGCTCCCGTCCGGTCGCGGACTCACCGGCATGCGCGAGCGCACCGCTCTGTACGGCGGGAGCGTCGAGGCCGGGCCCACGCCCGACGGCGGCTACCGGGTCGCCGCCACCCTGCGCCCCACGGGGCCCGAGCCCACCACGGCGATCCCGTGACCGGCCCGGCCCCGGCTCGCCCCGCGCCGCCGTCCCGAGTGCTGATCTGCGACGACCAGGAACTGATCCGGATGGGGCTGCGCATGGTCGTCGACAGCCAACCCGATCTCACCGTCGTGGGCGAGGCCGCCGACGGCGAAGCGGCGATCGCGAGCGTGGCCGCCCTGCGGCCCGACCTCGTCCTGATGGATGTGCGGATGCCCGGTCTGGACGGGCTCGCCGCGACCGAACAGCTCTGCGCGCGACCCCATGCGCCCCGGATCCTCGTCGTCACCACCTTCGACCTCGACGAGTACGCCTATGCCGCCCTGCGGGCCGGCGCCAACGGCTTCCTCGTCAAGGACGCCCCCGCCGAGGAGATCCTGGTGACCGTCCGTGCGGTGCTGCGCGGTGAGTTCATGGTGGCGCCCTCGCTGACCCGGCGTCTGGTCGAACGCTTCGTCCTGCACGCCCCCGCGTCCGCCCCCGCCCAGCGCAGCCGCCTGGCGGCTCTCACCGGTCGGGAACGAGAAGTCCTCGCCCTGGTCGCCCGCGGACTGGCCAACGCGGAGATCGCGGACCGCCTCTTCGTCGGGGAGACGACGGTCAAGACCCATCTGGGCCGGATCCTGACCAAACTCGGTCTCCGGGACCGTGTCCACGCGGTGATCTTCGCCTACGAGAGCGGGCTGGTACGGGTCGGGGACTGAGGGGCGACGGGCGTCCCACCCGCCCCGTACGCGTCGGGGTCCAGCAGCCGGCGGATGCGCTCGTACTCGGCGGCCATCTCCGGCGTGGCGAGGAAGTCGTCGAGATCGGCGGACACCTGGTGGTCGACGTCATCGAGGGAACGGATGGCGAGTTCGTAGAGCTCGCCGCGCCGGTTCTGCTCCAGGTAGCTCTTCCAGTGCGCCAACGCGCTGACGGCGGTGCGGACTCCGGCGTCCAGATCGTCATCGACCAAGATGCCCTCGTAGATCGTCGCGAGCGCGTCGTGCAGCTCGGCGGCGCTGAGCGCCAGAACGTTCGCGCAGGCGGTGGTCAGTGCCGCCCGGGCCTCTTCGGTGAGTTCGTCCTCGGCCGCACCGCGCAGCAGCTCCGGCCGCACCAGGCGGGTGACCGTCTGCTCCCCGAAGGCACGAACGCGGCTCTCGGTGGCTCCGACGATCAACCGGAGCACATCCGCCTCGAGTTGGCTGTAATCCACGTCCGCAGCCTAACGGCCGGCACATCCGCTCCCGTCCCGGCACCGCTCGCCCTCCGGCCCCCCCCAGCCGACGACCGGCCCTCGGCACCGTGGCCGCCCGCCCGCCGCAGGTCCGGCGGACCCGCAGGGCCGTACCGCCGCCCCGGCGCCGTCACGGTCGCCACCGCAGGTGCGCCGCGATCGCCGGCGCCACCGTCGTCGCCCCCGGACGCGCAGCCCGGTTGCCGCTTGTCAGCGCGACCGGGCGCGCCGACGCCGACGAGACCGCCGGTGGCCAACGCCGCGCCCATGAGGGCTCGGTGGCCAACGCCCCACTTAGGGGAGCCCGGTGGCCAACACCCTGCCCAGGGGTACCCGGTGGCCAACGCCCCACCCAGGGAGCCCGGTGGCCAACGCCGTGCCCGCGGGGGCACGGTGGCCAACGTCGTCGAACAGCGCGGCAACCGGTGGCGTCGCGCCCGAGCGTGCCCCTGCTCGCGCACGAGCGCCGCGTCGAGCACGCGGGAGTCACATCGCCAGCAGCATGGCCAGCATGCCGATGCCCATGGACAGCCGGCACGCCCGTGCCACTTCGGGGCGGTCGCCCCAGGCGAGGGCGGATCCGCCCGCACCCGCGGCCGGCAGCAGTCGCACGCCGGCGAGGAGGACGTAGCCGGCGAAGTACGCCAGCAGCGTGCCTGTCAGCAGCGGAACTCCGGAGCCGCCGTGCGCGTGTGCGTGCGCGGGCTCGGCGGCCATCACGGCCGCCATGTAGACCATGGCCCCGGCGCCCATCAGATGATGCAGGTGATGCGCGCCGGCCCGGGCCGACCACAGGGCCCGCAGGGCCGCCGCGCCGAAGACCGTCGCGTAGACGGGCCACGCCCACGTCGGCGGGGTGAACACGGCCGGCGGCACGGCCATCGCGGCCATCCCGAAGCCCATCAGCGCCTCGCCGCCCGCGGCTCTGCGCTGTTCCTCCACCGCGCTGCGCATCCGCAGCAGGCAGTAGGCCCCGGTCGCCGCGCACAGCGCGACCAGCAGCCAGCCGGGCGAAGCCGGTTCGTGCACGCGCACCTCCCCCCCTCGTGCGTTCGCCGACCGCTCGGCGTTCGCCGTCGTGGATGCGATGCCCACGCCGTGCCGCGCGCACGCGGGCGCAAGGGTGTACACGGGGGGCATCCGACGGAGCACGAAAGTATTTCACTGGTAAAACACATGCTAAATTGACAGCCATGAGCAGTACGACCCCCCAGCGCCCCCGACACCGGAAGCCGTCCCGGCCGCGACCCTTCCGGCCCGCCGGACTCCGGCTCCCGCTGTCCGGCGTGCTGCGTCTGGGGCGGCCCTCGGACATCTGGTTCAAGCCCGCTCTGAGCGTGATCGCCGCGGTCGCCCCGCCGAACCTGATCCTGCTGGCGCTCGGCCGGCTGGACCTGGCCATGTACACGATGGCCGGATCCCTGTGCGCCCTCTACGCCCACAACCGCCCCTACCCGACCCGGGCCCGCGTGCTGGCGTGGGTGGTGCTCGGCATGACCGGCGGCCTGGCCACCGCCCTGCTGGCCGCCTCGCTCACCGCGTCCCCCGTCGTCCTGGTCACCGTCGGCGCGCTGCTCGCGGCCGCGCAGAAGGCCCTGTGCGACGCCACCCGGCTCGGGCCGCCCGGCCACGTCGTCCTCACCTTCGTCAGCTCCGCCGCGCTGTTCGTGCCACAGACCCTCGGGCAGGTCCCCGGCCATCTCGGCCTGGCCCTCGCCGCGGGCGGCTGGGCCTGGCTGATCGGCATGGCGCCCGGGCTCGCGCGCCCCCACGGTCCCGAGCGGCGCGCCGCGGCGCACGCCCTGACCGCGGCCGCCGCCCACGTCGACGCGCACGGGGCGGACGCGGGCCGGGCCCGCGCCGCCGCGGCCGCCGCCGTGCACGCCGCCTGGCAGACCCTCCTGTCGGCCCGCGCCGGGGAGACCCGCCGCGGCCTGGAACGGCTCGTCGTACGGGCCGAGATCGCCCTCGCCGCCCCCGCCGACACCGACCCGGCCCGGCTGCGCGACTGGGCCCGCGAGCTGCGCGGCACCGCCCCCGTCCCACGCCCGAACGACCTCGTCGACGACGACGAACTCATCGGCGTCGACGTCGAACTCGCCGCCGGTCGAACCCCGTTGCGCCGCCTCCTCGGCCCCCTCGCGCCCATCGCGGCCCGCACGGCCCTGGGCTGCGCCCTCGCCGGATACGTCTCCCTCGCCCTGGGGGTCGGCCGCCCCTCCTGGGCGCTGGTCACCGCCGCGTCCCTCTACCAGGCCAACGTGACCCTCACCTGGAGCCGCGCGGTCCAGCGCGTGGTCGGCAACCTCGTCGGGGTCCTCGCCTTCGCCGCGCTGGTCCCGCTCGCCCACCTCGCCCCGGCGGCCCTCGTCCTGGTCTGCCTCGCCCTCAACTTCGGCGCCGAGGCGCTGATCAGCCGCAACTACTGGCTCGGCAGCGTCTGCGTGACTCCGATGGCCCTGCTCATCACCGAGTTCGCGCAGGTCCAGGATCCGGGCCGGCTGATCGCCGAGCGGCTCATGGACACCCTCGTCGGAGCCGTGGTCGGTTTCGCCGCCGCGATCGCCGTCACCAACCGCCGGGCCGGCGACCGTCTCGAACACGCCCTGACGGCGGTGGAACGCACCAGGGAGCACGCCGCCCGCCTGGTGGCCGGGGCACGACCCGTCGGCGCGGACCTGGACGCGGCCCGCCGCGCCCTGACCGCCGCCCTGGTCGACCTGCGCACCACCGCCGACGCGGCCGCCGGCGAGTGGTGGCAGCGCGCGCTGCCCCAGGAGCGGGTCGTGACGGCCGAGCAGTCGGGACACCGTACGCTCGCGGCGACGGTACGGCGCCAGGGGCTGCCCCTGGACCGGGACGCGTGGGCGAGAGCGGAGGACGTACGGCGATGACGGCGACGCAGGGACGGGCGGCGGCCGGGAACGGGGCACAGGCGGGCTCGGCCGGCGGGGACGCACCGGGGGAGCGCCCCCTGGCCGAGGACCCGATCGCCGCCGGCGGCCGGTCCGAAGGCGGCGGTCGGGCCGCGGACGGCGACCCGGCGAGGAACGACACGGTCGCCGCCGTCGTACGGCAGTGGCAGACCGTCCGGCCCGACCTCGACACCGGCCCCATGGAGATCATCGGCCGGGTCAACCGCTGCGCCGCGCTGCTCCAGCAGGCCGAGGACGCGCCGCTGCGGCGCGTCGGACTGAGCCGTCCCGAGTTCGACCTGCTCGGCGCGTTGCGCCGCACCGGCCACGAACTGACCCCCGGCGAGCTGGCCCGCGAGACGTTCTCCTCCGGCGCCGCCGTCACCAAGCGCGTGAAACAGCTCACCGAGCGCGGCCTGGTGGAACGCCGCGGCGACACCCGCGACCGCCGGGTCGCCCACCTGCGGCTCACCGACGCCGGCCGGGACCTCGTCGACGGCGTCCTGCCCGAGCAGCTCGCCTACGAGAGCGCGGTCCTGTCCGCCCTGGACGACGGCAGCCAGGGCGAACTCGCCGATCTGCTCGGCGAGTTGCTCAGTCGACTGGAGGGGCACATGCGGGGGCTGCGGGTCTGAGCGCCGGCCCGTTCGTCATCGGCCGCGCCACGGGCCGCGGTCCCTCGACGTCACTTCCCGTCCTCGTGCCCCGCCCGGTACACGCCGAACACCGCGCCCTGCGGGTCGCGCAGCACGGCGATCCGCGGGCCGTCCGGCACGGAGGTCGGTTCCATGAGCGCGGAGCCGCCCGCCTCGACGGCCGTCCGCGTCGAGGCGTCCACGTCCGCCACCGCGAAGTAGGGCAGCCAGTGCGGCGGCACCTCCGGCGGGAACTTCTCGTCCATGGTGATCATGCCGCCGAAGTCGGCGCCCCCGACGCCCCACTGCACGTAGTTCTCCGACGAGCCGACGGTCCAGCCGAACACCGTGGTGTAGAACGTCTCCGCCCGCTCGGGATCGCGGGTCAGCAGCTCGACCCAGCCGAGCGAGCCGGGCGCGTTGAACAGGCCGGCGCCCGGGAAGGTCCGCCCCTGCCACAACTGGAACGAGGCCCCGCCCGGATCCAGGGCGACGACGAAACGGCCGGTGTCGAAGACGTCCATCGGACCGACCGGCACCTTGCCGCCGGCCTCCGTGACCAGCCGTGCGCTGACGTCCGCGTCGGTCACCGCGAACGACACGCTCCAGGCGCACGGCCGGTCCTGCTGGTACAGGGGACCGAGCGCGGCGACGGCGGCCTGGCCGAGGTGCGCGACCGTGTAGCCGTCCGCGTCCTGCCGTGGATCCGTCTGCGCGCGCCAGCCGAACAGCTCCGCGTAGAACCGCTTCGCCGCCTGCAGGTCACCGGTCCCCAGCTCGATCCAGCAGGGCCCGCCGGGTACGGGCGCGTCGAGCTTCATGACGTTCCTTCCGACGAAGGAGACCCCTTCCAGCACGCTAAGCCCCGCCCCGGACCCCGGCATCCGCTGACCGGCCCGGCCCGCGACCTCCGGCGCGAGGCGGTGCCGGGCGGGCTGTGCGTGCGGGCCCGACAGGCCCGACCCCCGCTTCGGACGGCCTCGCTCCACGCCCTGCCCCTGGCTCCCGACTCCCGGCCCAAGAGCCGCCCCGGCCCGCCCCGACTCGCCCCGAAGGCGGGGCGGCCCCGCACCGGTCGGCCCCGGGGCCGGACGCAGCGTCATGGGCCGGTCGCGGACGGGCGGGCGGTCGCGGGGAGAACGCTCGGCCGCGGCGGAGCGCTCCGGCCGACGGGTTCAGATACCCGGGCGGTACCGGATGGGATGGTCCGCGGGGACCTCCACCAGCACGATCGGGGTGCCGTCCGGATCCGCGATCCACATCTCGATCAGCCCCCAGGGCTCCTTCACCGGGGGGCGGACGATCTCGACCCCCTTCGCCCGCAGCTCGTCGTGCGCGCTCGTCACGTCCGCCACCTGCAGCCACAGCCGTACCGCCGGGTCGGGGGGCGTCGCCGCCGGCGAGCGGCCCGACAGCTCCAGGAAGCCGCCGCCGAGGAAGTAGACGACCCCTCGTTCCGCTTCCGTGCCGAACTCGCGGCAGACGGACAGCCCGAGCTGCTCCCCGTAGAAAACGCGGGAACGATCGGGATCGCTGGGCCGGAGCAAGGTCCTACTGCTGAGTACATGCACCATGCACCCTGAGCCTACCGGCGCGGAGTTAGGCTCACCGGTGCCCCAGACATGTCAGAGACCGGAGATCGCCCCCATGGACACCGCCGCCACCGACCTGACCTTCCGCGACGCCACCGCCGCGGACGTGGACGACCTCGTCGCGCTCATAGAGTCCGCCTACCGCGGTGACTCCAGCCGGGCCGGGTGGACGACGGAGGCGGACATCCTGCAGGGACAGCGGACCGATCCGGACGGCGTCCTCGCGGTCGTCGAGGCGCCCTCCTCCAGGCTGCTCACGGCCGAGCAGGGCGGCCGCATCGTCGCCTGCTGCCAGCTGGACCACCGCGGCGACCACGCCTACTTCGGCATGTTCGCGGTGAGCCCGACGGCACAGGGCTCCGGCCTCGGCAAGACCGTCATGGCGCGGGCCGAGCGGGAGGCGCGCGAGAGCTGGGGCGTCACCGAGATGCACATGACCGTGATCTCCGTCCGCGACGACCTCATCGCCTGGTACGAGCGCCGCGGCTACCGCCGCACGGGACGTATGACCCCCTTCCCCTACGGCGACGAGCGGTTCGGCATCCCCCAGCGCGACGACCTCCAGTTCGAGCTGCTGGTGAAGGAACTGACCTGATCCCTAGGCGGTGAAGCGGCCGGTGCGCCGGATGTCCGGACAGTCGGTGGTCACACCGTCCAGCTCCAGGGCGCGGGCGAGCCGCAGCTGGTCCTGGGTGTTGACCACCCAGCCGATGATCCGCAGGTCGCGCCCGCGCGCCTCCTCGACGATCTCCAGGGTGAGGCGCCGGAGGTTGAGGCAGAGGGTGGCGGCGCCGGCGGTCACCGCCCGGTCCACGATGTCGAGGCCGTACCGGCTGCCGATGAGCGCGGTGCGCACTCCGGGGACCAGCCGTGCGATCTCCGCGACGGCCTCGTCGTGGAAGGAGGACACCTCCACCCGCCCGACCAGGTCCCGGGCGTGCAGCACGGCGGCCAGCGCCCGCGCCGCCCGGACGTCCTTGATCTCGGCCTGCAGCGGCGTGCGCACGGCGTCCAGGACCTCCTCGAAGACCGGCACCCGCTCCCCGCACCCCGCGTCCAGGGTCCGCAGCTCCGAGAGGGTCTGGTCGGCGATGGCGCCGGAGCCGCCGGTCGTGCGGTCCACGTCGGGGTCGTGCATGACCACGAGCGCGCCGTCCTTGCTCAGGTGCAGGTCGAGTTCGATGACGTCGAGGCCGGCCTGCTCGGCGGCGACGAAGGAGCGCAGGGTGTTCTCGGGCTCGACGCCCATCACGCCGCGGTGACCGATGGTGAGGAAGTTCAAGGCGCGACTCGTTTCCGTCGGATGCGGGGCCGGACCGGCACGCGGGCGACGGACGGGGGGCCGGCCGGGACACGCGTGCGTCCTCCGGGTTCCTACCCGCCCTGCCCGCGCGGAAGCCGCCGCCCCTTCCGTGTCCGACAGGAAAAAGTGCGGTGAACACGCGAACACGCAGGATAATTTCCCGAAGGTCCACTTGCTGGAGGAAACCTCGTACGCATACGGTGTCCTGACGCGAGGTTCTCCAGTGAGGGATGGGACATGACGGAAATTCTTGTGCAGGCAGCTACGGAGGATCGGGTTCCTCCGACGACCAGGGTGGTCGAGCACCCGGCGTGGCGCGTGCTCAAGGATGCCGTGGAGGGGGTCCGGCCCTGGCAGGCGAAGGACGGATCGATCGACTTCACGGCCGAGGGCGCCCCGTCGCGCGCGGAGGCCGAGCAGGCGGTACAGCGGGTGATCGAGGCCGTCGAGGAGCTCTCCCCGATGCTCCCGCACGACGCCGACTACCACCGCGCCCTGGCGAAGGACCTGCGGGTCTGGGCCGACGGCGGCTTCGAGGTGCCGGACTTCCTCGACTCGCTGCTGGCCTTCCAGCCGGCCGCGAACCGTGCGGACGGCCTGCAGCACCTGGTCGTCTTCCCGATGTACACCCAGAACGGCAACCCGGACCGCAACCTGGAGGCGGTCGTGCTGCGCATGGTCTGGCCGCAGTGGCTGGCCGAGCTGGAGCGCACCCGCTACGACAACCCGCTGTTCTGCGGCATCACCTTCGAGGACTTCACGGCCGGTTACGACACCAACTCGGCCGTCCTCTTCCCGGAGACCATCGCCGTCCGCGAAGCGCCGGAACGTTTCTCCTGGGGCGGCATCTTCTGCGACCGCGAGGCCGCCCGCTTCCGGCGCGTCACCGACGCGGCCGTCGACGTCCTGGGCCTGGAGCTGCCCGAGGACATCGCCGCCATGGTCCACGACCAGAAGCGCTGCGAAGAGGCGTTCGTGCTGTGGGACATGGTCCACGACCGCACCCACAGCCACGGGGACCTGCCCTTCGACCCGTTCATGATCAAGCAGCGCCAGCCGTTCTGGATGTACGGCCTGGAGGAGCTGCGCTGCGACCTCACCGCCTTCAAGGAGGCCGTGAAGCTGCAGGACGACGGCGTCCCGCAGGCCCGTGACGTGCAGTACGCGGTCCTCTTCGACCGCATGTTCCGCTTCCCCGTCACCGGCGAGCGGGTGCGCAACTACGACGGCCTCGGCGGCCAGCTGCTCTTCGCGTACCTGCACAAGCACGACGTCGTCCGCTGGACCGACAACAAGCTGCACATCGACTGGCAGCGCGCCCCGCGGGTCACCAACCAGCTCTGCGCCGACATCGAGCAGCTCTACCGGGACGGCATCGACCGCCCCAAGCTGGTCCACTGGTTCGCCGGTTACGAGCTCGTCTCCACCTACCTCGCGCCGCACCCGGGCTCCAAGTGGGCCAAGGGCCCCGACGCCCTGGACCTGACCCAGCCGCCCCGCAAGCTCGTGGACGACGTGCTTCCGGACGAGTTTCCGCTGAGCATGTTCTATGAGGCCCTGTCCAAGAAGCTGAAGCATGTGATCGCCTCCACCAAGGGCATCACGGCGGACGGCGCCGAGCGGATCGCCGCGTGAGCGAGCCGCGTACCGAGAACACTGCTCAGGAGGCGAATGACATGCGGAACGGGGCTCTCAGCGGTGCGGTGATCGCGGTGGCCGGCGCGGGCGGACCCGCGGGCCGGGCGGCGCTGCTCAGGCTCGCCGAGGCCGGCGCGACCGTCGTCGGCGCGGACAACGACCCGGAGCGTCTGGCGGAGGCCGTCGACGCGGCCCGCTACGGGGCCGGGGGCGCCTCCGTCACCGGTGAGCCCGTCGACCTGCTCGACCTGGACTCGACCCGTGAGTGGGCGCTGCGCGTCGAGAAGGACTTCGGCCGGGTCGACGGCGTGGTCCACCTCGTCGGCGGCTGGCGGGGCAGCGAGACGTTCATCAAGACCAGCCTGGACGACTGGGACTTCCTGGAACTGCTGCTCATCAAGACCGTGCAGCACACCTCGCTCGCCTTCTTCGAGGCCCTCCAGCGCAGTGAGCGCGGCCGGTACGTGCTGATCAGCGCCTCCGGAGCCACGAAGCCCAGCGCGGGCAACGCCGCGTACGCCGCCGCCAAGGCCGCCGCCGAGGCGTGGACGCTGGCGCTCGCCGACGCCTTCCGCAAGGCGGGGGGCGCCGACGGACCCACCTCCGCGGCTGCCATCCTGGTGGTGAAGGCGCTGGTGCACGAGGCGATGCGCGCCGACCGCCCCAACGCGAAGTTCGCGGGCTTCACGGACGTCAAGGACCTGGCCGAGGCCATCGCCGGGGTCTGGGAGAAGCCCGCCACCGAAGTGAACGGACAGCGTCTGTGGCTCACCGAGCAGCCGTGAACCCTCCGAAGACCGACGCCCGTCGCCATCACGATCCCGAGGTCCGCGGCTTCGCCAGCGACAACTACGCCGGGGTCCACCCGGAGGTGCTGGCGGCCCTGGCCGTGGCCAACGGCGGCCATCAGGTGGCGTACGGGGAGGACGACTACACCGAGAATCTCCAGGGCATCGTCCGCAGCCACTTCGGGCCGACGGCGGAGGCCTTCCCGGTCTTCAACGGCACCGGCGCGAACGTGGTGGCGCTCCAGGCGGTCACCGACCGCTGGGGCGCGGTGATCTGCGCGGAGAGCGCCCACATCAACGTGGACGAGGGCGGCGCGCCCGAGCGCATGGGCGGACTGAAGCTGCTCACCGTCCCCACGCCGGACGGCAAGCTCACCCCCGAGCTGATCGACCGGCAGGCCTGGGGATGGGAGGACGAGCACCGGGCGATGCCGCAGGTCGTCTCGATCACCCAGAGCACGGAGCTCGGCACGCTCTACACGCCGCAGGAGATCCGCGCGATCTGCGACCACGCCCACGCGCGTGGCATGAAGGTCCACCTGGACGGCTCGCGGATAGCCAACGCGGCGGCCTCGCTGGACGTCCCGATGCGGACGTTCACCAACGCCGTGGGCGTCGACGTGCTCTCCCTGGGCGGGACGAAGAACGGCGCGTTGTTCGGCGAGGCGGTCGTCGTCCTCGACCCGGACGCGGTCAGCCACATGAAGCACCTGCGCAAGCTGTCCATGCAGCTCGCCTCCAAGATGCGCTTCGTGTCGGTGCAGCTGGAGGCGCTGCTCGCCAAGGACCTGTGGCTGCGCAACGCCCGGCACGCCAACGAGATGGCCCAGCGTCTCGCGGAGGGCGTGCGCGCCGTGCACGGTGTGGAGATCCTCTACCCCGTGCAGGCCAACGGCGTATTCGCCCGGCTGCCGCACGACGTGAGCGAGCGCCTGCAGAAGCGGTTCCGGTTCTACTTCTGGGACGAGGCGGCAGGCGTCGTGCGCTGGATGTGCGCCTTCGACACGACCGAGGACGACGTGGACCTGTTCGTGGCGGCCGTGAAGGAGGAGATGGCGCGCTAGCCCGCGGCCGCCACCGGCCGACTGCATAGGTATGCGGTCACCCGAAAAGTCATTGACGCTCGGGTGGCCGTTTTCCTATGCTCGACACTCATGGAGCTGATCCAGGAGAACCCCGACCTGTCCGCGTATCTGGCCGCCGACGAGGTCATCGACCACCACCATCCGCTGGTGCGCAGGACGGCGGCGCGGCTCGCCGAGAACGCGGCGGACTCGTATGCCTATGCAGGCCTGGCGTTCGCCCACGTCCGTGACGCGGTGTCCCACTCGCAGGACGCCGACGACCCGCGCGTGACCTGGCGCGCCTCGGACGTGCTGGAGCAGGGGACGGGCGTCTGCCACGCCAAGGCCCACGCCCTGGCCGCGCTGCTGCGGGCCGAGGACATCCCGACGGCCCTGTGCTACCAGCGGTTGACCCATGACACGGGCGAGGGGCACGTCCTGCACGGACTGGTCGCCGTGCGGTTCCGCGGAGCCTGGCACCGCCAGGATCCGCGGGGCAACAAACCGGGCGTGGACGCGCGGTTCTCCCTGGACGGCGAACGCCTGGCCTTCGTGCCCGACCCCGCGGCGGGAGAGCGGGACTACCCGGCCCTCCACGCCGCGCCGCACCCGGCGGTGCTGGCCGCGCTCAAGGCCGCTCCCGACCGTGCCCGCCTCTGGCGGACGCTGCCCTCGCGGCTGTGAGCGCCCGCCGTGACCGCGCACCCGCCCTCGGGGCGACCCGAGCGCCCCGCGCCCGGGTGCAGGCCCCGGGCGTGCTGCCGTGCGCGGGGCGGACGTCAGCGGGCCTCGGCCTCGCGCACCTGCTCCGGCGTGGGCGCGGTGCCGCCGAGGTGGGCCGGCATCCACCAGGTGTCGTTCGCGTCCTTGGGGCGCACCGGGTAGGCGCGCTGGGCGGCCTCCAGCAGCTCCTGGACGCGCTCGCGCACCTGCCGGGTGATGGCCCCCGCGTACTTGTCGCGCGACGCCTCCATGGCCTCGCCCACGCGGATGGTGATCGGGGTGTGGCTGCGCCGGAAGTTGCGCGGGTGGCCCTTGGTCCACAGCCGCTGCGTCCCCCACAGGGCCACCGGGATCAGCGGGACGCCCGCCTCCTGGGCCATGCGGGCCGCACCCGACTTGAAGCTCTTCAGCGTGAACGACTGCGAGATGGTGGCCTCGGGGAAGACCCCGACGATCTCGCCCGAGCGCAGCGAATCCAGCGCGTGCGCATAGGCCGTCTCGCCCTGGTTGCGGTCCACCGGGATGTGCTTCATGCCGCGCATCAGAGGTCCGGAGATCCGGTGGCGGAACACGGACTCCTTCGCCATGAAACGAACGAGACGCTTCTGCGGAAGCGCGGCCAGGCCGTCGAAGATGAAGTCGAGGTAGCTGATGTGATTGCTCACCAGCACGGCACCACCTGAGCGCGGGATGTTCTCCGACCCCTTGCAGTCGATCTTGAGGTCCCAGGCCCTGAACAAGGTCTGGGCGAGGCCGACGACGGGGCGGTAGACAAGCTCTGCCATGAGCGGGGCGAACCCTTCCTTCTCTTTGCCGGGGATGCCTCCGTCGGCAAAGTTACGCAGCCGTAGGTTTACGGCATCTCGCAGATCGTGCCCGAAGAACGGCCGGGGAGCCACCCCTGGTGCCTGGTGGCGGCGAGATCCTCGTCACGTCGACTCCCTTGATCCACCTCGGGCTTTTAAGTGGCCTTTACTTCGCGTGCACCGCGACCCGCCGTACGAGCAGGTACATCTCGCATCCGAGGCAGTACCCGAAAGCGGCGTTGAGGAACGCGGCGGCCAACGCGGCTCCCGTCGCAGCGAGGCCGAGCGGGCCGGGACCCAGGGTGAGACCGACCAGGCCGAGGCCCGCGAACAGCAGTCCCACCGCCTGTGCGAAGCGCGGCGGCTGCGGGGCCTCGAACTCGGTCGGCGGCCCGAGCCGCGGCCGTACGGCCCGGCGGAACACCCACCCGTACGGCGAACGACCCACCCCGCCCGCCGCGCCCAGCGCGAACGCCAGCGTCTGCCAGGCCAGCAGCCAGGCGTTCCCGGTGATGAGGACGACCGCGAGCACCACGGTCGTCACGGCGGCCCCGAAGCGCGGGCCTCTCGCGTCGATGTCCATGAATCAAGCATTCCGCAACGGAAACGATCGGCGGGGCCGGGAATCTTTGCGGTCTCGTGAACGCTGCACCAGCCGATGACCGGACTCGTGGTGTGCGTGGCGGTGCTCGCGGCGGCGAGCGTCTACGGAGTGCTGCACGGGCGGCGGAGCGGGAGGGTGCGGGTGCGCGGGCGGGACGACGGCAGGCGGCTGGAAGCTGAGCGGCTCGGCGGCGCACTCGGGGAACGGGCCACGCTCGTACAGTTCTCCAGCGCCTTCTGCGCGCCCTGCCGGGCGACCCGCCGGATCCTCGGCGAGGTGGCCGGCGTGGTGCCGGGAGTCGCCCACATCGAGATCGACGCCGAGGCCCGTCTGGACCTCGTCCGCGAACTCGACATCCTCAAGACCCCGACCGTCCTGGTCCTGGACGCCGAGGGCCGCGTCGTGCGGCGGGCGACCGGCCAGCCCCGCCGGGCCGACGTCATCGCGGCTCTGGGGGAGGCCGTGTGACCTGCGGGCGGAGCACGGTGAGGCATGTCCCAGTCGCGGGGACGGACTTGACTGTGCGTGCCCGCTGTCGTCAGCCTGACGGTATGCCTGAGGAACTCCTTCTGCACGGACGGGTCCACGTCGACCTGCTCCGTACCGCGAGCGCGCGCTGTCCGGTCCGTTGAGCGCCCACGGCCCGATCCGCCACTTCCCGCAGAAGGACGACTCCATGACGGCCACGCCCGGCCTCCGCTTCCCCCAGCTCGCCTCTCCCGATCTCCTGCGCTCCGTCTTCAGGCGGCACGCGGCCGGAGTCGCCGTGATCACCGCCTCGGGCGACACCGGCCCGGTCGGCTTCACCGCCACCTCCCTCAGCTCCGTCTCCGCGGAGCCCCCGATGCTCTCCTTCGGCATCGGCGCCGGCGCCTCCAGCTGGCCCGCGGTCTCGCAGGCGGAGCACGTGGGCGTCCACATACTCGGCGAGCACCAGCAGGCGCTGGCCGCCACCTTCGCGCGGAGCGGCGCCGACCGCTTCGGCGCGCCGACCGTCTGGCACGAGGGGCCGCACGGGGTCCCCGTCCTCGACGACGTGCTCGCGTGGCTGGTGTGCCGGGTCGTCGCGCGGGTGCCCGCCGGGGACCATCGCATCGTGCTGGCCGAGGTTCTCCTGGGCGACCCCGCGGGCACGGGCCGTCCGCTGCTGTACCACCAGGGGCGGTTCACGGCTCTGCGGGATTGATCACGCGGCGGCCGGCCTGCGTCGTCCACGCGTTCCGATTACGCTGCGTTGCACAGGTCACAGTTCAAAGCGCTTGCTTAGCGGGAACGAACTGGGTGTACTGGCGAGTAATATTTCGGTCGGAGCGCGGGCCGCCCCAACCGGGATCGGCCGCTTGAGACGCCTATGCTGCCTGGAAGAAGGCAGCCAGAACTGACGATGCAGTAGGAGAGCCGGCGTGAGCTTGAGGATCGTTGTCACTGTGAAGTACGTGCCCGACGCCACCGGCGACCGGCACTTCGCCGATGACCTGACCGTCGACCGGGACGACGTGGACGGTCTGCTCTCCGAGCTCGACGAGTACGCGGTCGAGCAGGCGCTGCAGATCTCCGAGAACTCCGACGACGACGTGGAGATCACCGTCCTGACGGTGGGCCCCGAGGACGCCAAGGACGCGCTCCGCAAGGCTCTGTCCATGGGCGCCGACAAGGCCATCCACGTCGAGGACGACGACCTGCACGGCACCGACGTCATCGGCACCTCGCTGGTGCTGGCCAAGGCGATCGAGAAGGCCGGCTACGACCTGGTCATCTCCGGCCTGGCCTCCACCGACGGCACCATGGGCGTCGTCCCCGCCCTGCTGGCCGAGCGCCTGGGCGTCCCGCAGGTCACCCTGCTCTCCGAGGTCTCGGTCGAGGACGGCACGGTCAAGGGCCGCCGCGACGGCGACGCCGCCTCCGAGCAGCTCGAGGCCTCCCTGCCGGCCGTCGTGTCGGTCACCGACCAGTCCGGCGAGGCGCGTTACCCGTCCTTCAAGGGCATCATGGCCGCCAAGAAGAAGCCGGTGGAGTCCTGGGACCTGTCGGACCTGGACCTGGAGGCCGGGGAGGTCGGCCTGGAGGGCGCCTGGACCAAGGTCGAGTCCGCGACCGAGCGTCCCGCCCGCACCGCGGGCACGATCGTCAAGGACGAGGGCGAGGGCGGCAAGCAGCTCGCCGAGTTCCTCGCGGGCCAGAAGTTCATCTAGGCCCCACGCCGACCGCCCCTCAACTTCGTTTCGCAGGAGAGCAATCCCATGGCTGAAGTCCTCGTCTACGTCGACCACGTGGACGGCTCCGTCCGCAAGCCCACCCTGGAGCTGCTGACGCTCGCCCGCCGCATCGGCGAGCCGGTCGCCGTCGCCCTCGGCGCGGGCGCCGAGAACACCGCCGCCGCGCTGGCCGAGCACGGCGCCGTCAAGGTCCTCACGCACGACGCCTCCGAGTACGCCGACTACCTCGTCGTGCCGAAGGTGGACGCGCTGCAGGCCGCCGTCGAGTCGGTCTCCCCGGCCGCCGTCCTCGTCCCGTCCTCCGCGGAGGGCAAGGAGATCGCCGCGCGCCTGGCGCTGCGCATCGGTTCCGGCGTCATCACCGACGCCGTCGACCTGGAGGCCGGCGCCGAGGGCCCGGTGGCCACCCAGTCGGTGTTCGCCGCGTCCTTCACCACCAAGTCCCGCGTCTCCAAGGGCACGCCGGTCATCACCGTCAAGCCGAACTCGGCCGCGGTCGAGGCCGCTCCGGCCGCCGGCGCCGTCGAGGCCCTCAGCGTCTCCTTCTCGGCCCAGGCGACCGGCACCAAGGTCACCGGCCGCACGCCGCGCGAGTCGAGCGGGCGCCCGGAGCTGACCGAGGCCGCGATCGTGGTCTCCGGCGGCCGCGGCGTCAACGGCGCCGAGAACTTCGCGCTCATCGAGGCCCTCGCCGACTCCCTCGGCGCGGCCGTCGGCGCTTCCCGTGCCGCCGTCGACGCCGGCTGGTACCCGCACACCAACCAGGTCGGCCAGACCGGCAAGTCGGTCTCGCCGCAGCTCTACATCGCCAACGGCATCTCCGGCGCCATCCAGCACCGGGCCGGCATGCAGACCTCGAAGACGATCGTCGCCGTCAACAAGGACGCCGAGGCCCCGATCTTCGACCTGGTCGACTACGGCGTCGTCGGCGACCTGTTCGACGTCGTCCCGCAGCTCACCGAGGAGATCAACACCCGC
>NZ_JBHVYK010000067.1:0-8818 GCF_042880855.1 Streptomyces sp. NPDC058291 | reverse complement strand
GGGGGTGGGGGGCCTCTTTTTCCGGGGCCCCCCCCCCCCCCCCGTGACACACCCCCCCCGCTGGGCGGGCGGGGGGGCCGCCGCCCGGCGGGGCCCCCCCGTGACCGCCAGGTCGCGGGGGCCCCGGCTCATTCCGGGCTCAGGGAGGCCTGCACCGGGAGGTGATCGCTCGGGTACCGGCCGTCGACGTTGAAGGTGTCGGCCCACGCGCGGTGGACCGTGACGCCGGGCGTCGCCAGGATCCAGTCGATGCGGTCCCCGCCCGGCGTCAGCGGCCCGTACCCGTGGAACGTGGCGTACGCCGCGCCCCGCGCGCGTGCCGTGTCCCAGGTGTCCACCAGGCCGGTGGCGAGCAGCGCCTCGTACACCAAACTGTCGTGTGCGACGGCGTTGAAGTCGCCGGTCACCAGCAGCGGCAGCGCGGGGTCGAACCGGGCGATCCGTGCGGCGATCAGGGCCGCGGCGCGCACGCGCGCGTACGCGCTCGCGTCGTCGAGGTGGGTGTTGAGGACGATGAACTCCCGCCCGGCCGCCAGGAGGTCGCGGAAGCGCACCCAGGTCACCATCCGGGGGTGGCCCCCGCCCCAGGTGTTGGAGCCGCGCACCTGCGGGGTGTCCGACAGCCAGAAGTGCTCGTGCTCGGCCGGGGCGAGCCGGCGGGTGTCGTAGAAGACGGCCACCGCCTCGTCGGCGCCCGCCGTGCGGGCGGCGCCGATCCAGTCGTGGTGCGGACCGAGATCGGCCGCGAGGTGGCGCAGCTGGCGCGGCCGCCCCTCCTGGGTGCCGATGACGTGCGGGGCCGCGCGGTGCAGCAACGCGCTCATCACCGGCCGGCGCTCCGCCCAGCTGTGGGGCTTCTTGCGGGAAGCGAAGCGGAGGTTGAAGGTCATGACCTCCAGCGGGGGCGCGGGCGCGGACGACGCCCCGTGCGACCGGCTCTCCTGCCGTGCGGCTGCGTCTCCCGCCACGCCGGACAGGGGGACGGCGGCCACGGCGGCTGCCGTGGTCCTCGGTCCCGCCCGCCGGTTCGGCCCGCTCCTGCCCCTCATGCGCTCCCTCGGCTCCCCTCGGCTCCCGCTCGTCTCGTGAGTCAGGATGAAGGGGAGAACCCTCGTACGGAAGAGGGCGGGGTGCGGCGGCGAACGGGTGGGACCACGCCGTGGACAGGGTATTGACCGCCCGAAGCGGCACAGATAGCTTCGCTGTACGGATTGATGATTCCGTACAGCGGAAAAGGGGAGGATGCGGCATGGGCCAGGGTCAGCAGGAGACGGTCGCGACGAGCCTCGCGGGCGCCGTCAGCGAGGAGATCAGCGCCTCCCTCGCCCCGGTCGACGCGGAACTCGACCGCCTCTACCCCGGAGACCCCGGCACCCGTCAGCCGGTCCACACCGTCTACGTCCCCGGTGACGCCTTCGAGGCCGACACCATCCGCACCTGGGGCGACCGGGCCCTCGCGGCCCTCGACGAGCACGCCCCCGACGCCGCCTCCTTCGCCGCCTGTCTCGGACTGTCGGGCGAACTCGCCGAACCGGTGTACACACGCGTGCGGGCCAAACTGGAGCGCGAGCCCGTAGAGGACCTGCGCGTCGACTTCGAGGACGGCTACGGGTCCCGCCCCGACGCGGAGGAGGACGCGACGACCGCCCGGGCGGCCCGACTGATCGCCGAGGCCTACGCCGCGGGCGCCGCGGCGCCCTGCATGGGCATCCGCGTCAAGTGCATGGAGGCCGCGGTGCGCGACCGCGGCATCCGCACGCTCGACGTCTTCCTCACCGGCCTGATGGAGGCCGGCGGCCTGCCCGACGGGCTGGTCCTCACCCTGCCGAAAGTCACCTGTCCCGAGCAGGTCACGGCCATGGTCCGGCTGCTGGAGGCCTTCGAGAAGGCGCGCGGGCTGGACGCCGGGCGGCTAGGCTTCGAGATCCAGATCGAGACCAGCCAGGCCATCCTCGCCGCCGACGGCACCGCGACCGTCGCCCGCATGATCCAGGCGGCCGAGGGCCGGGCCACCGGCCTGCACTACGGCACCTTCGACTACAGCGCCTGCCTCGGGGTCTCCGCCGCCCACCAGGCCAGTGACCACCCCGCCGCCGACCACGCGAAGGCGGTCATGCAGGTCGCCGCGGCCGGCACCGGCGTACGGGTCTCGGACGGCTCCACGAACGTCCTGCCGGTCGGTTCCACGTCGCAGGTCCACGGCGCCTGGCGACTGCACTACGGCCTCACCCGCCGCGCCCTCGCCCGTGCCTACTACCAGGGCTGGGACATGCACCCCGGCCATCTCCCCACCCGCTACGCGGCCGTCTTCGCCTTCTACCGCGAGGGTTTCGCCCAGGCCGCCGAGCGCCTGTCCCGCTACGCCCACCGGACCGGCGGCGACGTCATGGACGAACCGGCGACCGCCAAGGCCCTCAGCGGCTATCTGCTGCGCGGCCTCGACTGCGGCGCCCTCGACCTCGCCGAGGTGACCGGCGCGACCGGGCTGACCCGGACCGCCCTGGAGGGCTTCGCCGCGCCGCGCCGGGGCGATCTGACGGCCTCGGCGTCGTAGGGGCGCGGAACCGGTCACCTGGCGGGCGCACGGCCGGCCGGGACGGGGTCGCCCCGGCCGGCCGCCCGCCGTGCGGCACTACGACCGTGACGGTGACTGCGACGGCTGCTGCGGAGCGGGGAAGGTGTACGGGGTGGTGATGATCTCCATCCCGTGCCCGGAGGGATCCAGGAAGTACAGGCCCCGGCCGCCGTGGTGATGGTTGATCTCACCCGGCAGCCTGCCGTGCGGATCCGCGAAGTAGGTGATCCCGCCCCGCTCGATCCGGTCGAACGCGGCGTCGAACTCGTCGTCGGAGACGAGGAACGCGTAGTGCTGGACGGCGATGGACTCCGCCGGGACGGTGGCGAAGTCCAGGGTGACCTTGTTGCCGGTGTCGACGGGAATGAACGGGCCCCACTCGGCTCCGACTTCAAGTCCCAGAACGTGGGCGAGGAACTCGGCCGACTCCCGGTTGTCACGGGAGTGGACGATGGTGTGGTTCAGCTCGACTGACATGTGTGGAATGCCTCCGTAAGGCAAACTCACGGGCGCCTCCATGCCTCACCCGGTCGGTGACCGACACGCGACGCCGTCCGAACACCCTAACGGACGCGCAGGTGTTCCAGTCCGGAGACGGTCACCAGGTTCTCCTCCACGAACACCTCGGCGCCCCGCTCGCGCCGTCGCGCGTCGGCCCGGGCCCGACGGCAGAACTCCTCCGGCGTCTCACCGAACAGCCGCCTCAACGCCGCCGACCCGGAGAGGAGTTCGGTGATCAGGGCACGCTGGCCTGGATGGCTGCGCGGGACGCCCGAACCGCTGTGCAGGACCCCGTGGTGATTCACGTAGGCGAAGGTCTCCAGGAGAGCCTCGCCGTTCTCCAGCTCGACCCGGACATGCGGCGCGGGCAGCAGGACCCGGTCGTAGTTCGGCTCGGTGGCGTCCAGTGTGGCGAGTTGGTCCGCGTCCAGCCAGATCACGAACAACTGCGCTGTGCAGCCCGGGGCGTTGACGGGGGAGGCGGAGATGTAACCGGGGCCGCTGATGTGCGCCGACACGCCCACGTCGATGCCCGTCACGCGCGCACGCACCATCGGAACGGGCGAGACGACGTCGAACTCGGCCATCTTGTGCCGCAGTTGGGCGGGGCTGGCATTGGAGCCGACGGCCACCACCGGCGTCCGGCCGGGATGGGTGAGGCGCTCCAGCGGCAGCAGTTCGTCCCCGTCGAGCAGCCCTGACCCGCTCGGCCAGGCGCCGGGATAGCTCAGCGGATGGTCGCGGGGCGCGTCGGCCAGGCCCAGCGCCTCCAGCGTACGGCGCTCGCCGCGGGCGTCCCTGGGCGTGTCGGGGGCGTCCATGACCGCTCAGTCCGCCGGCGGCAGCTCGCCCGAGCCGCGGGTGATCAACCGGGTCGGCAGCTCGATGCGTTCGGGGACGAGCAGCGTGCCGTCCAACTGCCGGAACAGGCGGTCGGCGGCGGTGCGGCCGAGCGCGGCCGCGTCCTGGGCGACGACGGTCACCGCCGGCTGGAGGAGGTCGGCGAGTTCGAGGTCGTCGAAAGCCACCAGGGCCACCCGGCGGGTCTGCTCGGCGAGGACCCGGATCACGGTGACCGTCACCCGGTTGTTCCCCGAGAAGACCGCGGTGACCGGCGCGGTCCCCGACAGCATCTCCTCGGCCGCGCGGCGCACCCGCGCCGGGTCGGTGGCGCCCAGGGACATCCAGGCGTCCTCCACGCCTATCCCCGCGTCCTCCATCGCCGCGCGGTAGCCGCGCAGGCGCTCCGCGGCGGTGTGGATGCGCGGCATGTCGCCGATGAAGCCGATCCGGCGGTGCCCCTGCGCGACGAGGTGGGCCACCCCCGCGCGGGCGCCGCCGAAGTTGTCCGACAGCACGCAGTCGGCGTCGATCCGGCCGGCCGGCCGGTCGACGAAGACCGTCGCGACCCCGGCCTTCATCTCGGGCTCCAGATACCGGTGGTCGTCGCCGGCCGGGATCACCACCAGGCCGTCCACCCGGCGCGCGCACAGAGCCAGCGCCAGTTCCTGCTCGCGGTCCGGGTCCTCGGCGCTGGAGCCGTTGATGAGCAGCGCGCCGTGCGCGCGGGCGACTTCCTCGACCGCCCGGCTGAGCGGCCCGTAGAACGGGTCGGCGAGGTCCTCCAGGATCAGGCCGATGCTGGCGGTGCGCCCCTTGCGCAGCACCCGGGCGCTGTCGTTGCGGCGGAAGCCGAGGGCGTCGATGGACTCCTGGACCCGGCGTTCCGTCTCGGGCGTCACGCCCGCCTCGCCGTTGACCACGCGGGACACGGTCTTGAGGCCCACCCCGGCCCGTGCGGCGACGTCCTTCATCGTGGGACGGTTGCCGTAACGGCTCTCGGGGCGGCGCTGCGTCTCCGGCACGATGCTGTGTCCTGTCCTGTCGTCCACGGGAGGTCGCCATGCCCGCCGTCCGGCCGATCTCGCCGACGGGGCTGCGGTGCCCCAGGGTTTGTATGAGGATGTGGCGTCGAGCATAGAGCCTGGACAACGTTGTCAGATGCGGGAGACACTGTCCACCGCAATCCGGCCCGCGTCCCCCAACCGCTGGACCGGCCAGCCCATTTCCATGGTGGACGGGGAGAACCCAGACAGATGCACACCGACTTCGTGGCCGCGCTCGACATCGGCGGCACCAAGATCGCCGGAGCGCTGGTGGACGGCGACGGCACGATCCTGGCCCGCGTACAGCGCCCCACGCCCGCCCGGGAGGACGGCGACACCGTCATGCGGGCCGTCGAGGAGGTGTTGGGGGAGCTGACGGTCTCGCCGCTGTGGGAGCGCGTCCACGCCGTCGGCATCGGCAGCGCCGGCCCGGTGGACGCCTCCGTCGGCACCGTCAGCCCGGTGAACGTGCCCGGCTGGCGAGGATATCCGCTGGTCGACCGGGTCAGGACGACGACCGGCAACCTCCCGGTCGAGCTGATCGGCGACGGGGTGGCGATCACGGCCGCCGAGCACTGGCAGGGCGCCGCCCGCGGTCACGACAACGCGCTGTGCATGGTGGTCTCCACGGGCGTCGGCGGCGGCCTGGTCCTGGGCGGCCGGCTGCATCCCGGGCCCACGGGCAACGCGGGCCACATCGGTCACATCAGCGTGGACCTCGACGGCGATCCGTGCCCGTGCGGAGCGCGCGGCTGCGTGGAACGCATCGCCAGCGGTCCGAACATCGCCCGCCGGGCGCTGGAGAACGGCTGGCTGCCCGGTCCCGACGGGGACACGTCGGCGGCCGCGGTGGCCGCCGCCGCCCGCGCGGGCGACCCCGTCGCCCTGGCCTCCTTCGAACGGGCAGCCCGGGCGCTGGCCGCCGGCATCGCGGCGACCGCGAACCTGGTCGAGATCGACATCGCGGTGATCGGCGGGGGAGTCGGCAACGCGGGCGAGGTCCTCTTCGCCCCGCTGCGCCGAGCGCTCCGCGACTACGCGACCCTCTCCTTCGCCCAGCGCCTCACGGTGACGCCCGCACAGATGGGCACGGACGCGGGACTCGTGGGAGCGGCGGCGGCCGCACTGGCGAGAGGAACGGCGGCAGGAGTCTGACGCAGCCCAGCAGGAACGTTCCGGCCGAGGCCCGGTCCCGGCCGGCTCAGCCGGTCGAACGGGGACGCGGGGGCGGGGCCGTCCAGCCGCTCCGGGCGGGGACGGGCTCCAGGGCCCGGCGCCAGGCGGGCGGCACGGTGTGCGTCCCCGTGCGGGCCGCGACCACGCCTCCCGCGATGGCGCAGGTCGTGTCGCGGTCGCCCCAGCCGCCCACGGTCCGCCACAGGGCCTCGGGCAGGTCGTCCAGGTGTCCCGCGGCGGACCAGAGGGCGAACGGCACCGTGTCCGCAGCCGAGATCAACGTCCCCGAGCCCAGCACGGACGCCGCGTGACGTACCGAGGTGTGCCCGGGCAGACTCGCCGCGACCAGCAGTCCGGAGCGCACCTCGCTGTCCGGCGCCTGAGCGGCGACCTCTCGCAGGAAGTCCGCCCGCGCCAGGGCGTCCGCGCCCTCGCCGGCGGCTGCCAGCGCGGCGGCGACCGCCACGGCCACCGCGCCCGCGACCGCCTCCGGGTGCGCGTGGGTGGCCAGCGCCGACAGGCGGGCCTGCTCACGGACGGCCGCCGGATCGCCGCTGAACCAGGCCCCCAGCGGTGCGACGCGCATCGCCGCGCCGTTGCCGTGCGAGCCCTGTCCGCCGAACTGTCCGGTCGTCACCGCCCGGTGGTCCTCGCCCTCGGCGATGCGTCGCAGCACCCGGTGCATGGAGGGCCCGTACCCGCGCTGCGGGTCGCGGCCGTACTCCGCGGCGAACTCCCGCGCGAGGCCGTCCGGACGGACCTCCCCGTGCGTGGCCAGATGGGCGAACAGGACGAACGCCATCGCCGAGTCGTCCGTCCACGGCCAGGGCGCCGGCCGCGGCTCCCGGGCCGCCCACAGCGCCTCGGCGGGCTCGTCCGAGCGGGTGAACCAGCTGTCGCCGAAGGCGTCGCCGACGACGAGCCCGTCCAGACTGGCGTGGGCGTGGCGCGGACCGGTCATGGCAGGAGCTCCTCGGGGGCGTGGGCGATCACGGCATTCTCACCGCGGCCGGTGCGCCGCGCGAACGAATCGCCGGGCCGGGCGTGACTCCGCGCGCGCCCGCGCAGTTGATCAGCGCATGAAGAAGCGCAGCATGCTCGCCCTCGCCTCCCTCGCCACCGGCTTCGTCGTCGCGGCGATCAGCCCCTCGCACGGCCTGGGCGCCGAGGACCTCGACGGACTGAACGTCGGCGACAGTCTCAGCACCCTCGACCACACCGTCGCCGGCGACAGCCTGGCCGTGGACGACGACGCGCCGGGGCAGAACGACTGACGGGCGGCGACCGCACCGCGGCGCCGGCGTCCCACCGCTCGGGGCGCCGGCGCCGTCACGTTCGCGCGCCCTCAACGAGAACCGGTTTCCGTGGCAGGCTGGAGCGGGCAAGCCCCAGGGGGCCGACAGAAGAGGGGGAACCGTGACCGTCGTCTGGATCAACGGCGCGTTCGGTGCGGGGAAGACCACCACCGCACGGGAACTGATCGACCTGATCCCGAACAGCACGCTCTTCGACCCCGAGGTCATCGGCGCGGCGCTCCCGCACCTGCTGCCGGCCAAGCGCCTGGCCGAGGTCGGCGACTTCCAGGACCTGCCGATCTGGCGACGGCTGGTGATCGACACGGCCGCCGCGCTGCTCGCCGAGCTGGGCGGCACCCTCGTCGTTCCCATGACCCTGCTGCGCGAGGAGTACCGCGACGAGATCTTCGGCGGTCTCGCGGCCCGCCGGATCGCCGTCCGGCATGTGCTCCTCGCTCCGGCGGAAACGATCCTGCGCGAGCGAATAGCCAACCGGGAGATCCCTGCGGACCTCCCCGACGGCGAGATACGCGTCCGCCAGTGGTCCTACGACCACATCGACCTCTACCGCGCCGCCCTCGCCTCCTGGCTCACCGCCGACGCACACCCGGTCGACAACGGCGCCCTCACCCCCCGCGAGACGGCCGCCCGGATCGCCGAGGCCGTGGGCAGCGGCGCCGCCGCCGCGTGCGACATCGTGCAGACCCCCGAGCCCACCGCCGAGACGCTGGCCGCCGGCGTGCTCCTTTTCGACGAACACGACCGCGTGCTGCTGGTCGACCCCACGTACAAGCCCGGCTGGGAGTTCCCGGGCGGTGTGGTGGAGCCCGGCGAGGCGCCCGCGCGCGCGGGGATGCGCGAGGTGGAGGAGGAGACCGGGATCCGGCTGGCGGACGTGCCCCGGCTGCTGGTCGTCGACTGGGAGCGGCCGGTGCCTCCCGCCTACGGCGGCCTGCGTCTCCTCTTCGACGGCGGCCTGCTCGACGCCGCGGCGATGGCCGGGGTCCTGCTTCCCGGCCCCGAACTGCGCGCCTGGCGCTTCGTCACGGAAGAGGAGGCGGTCGACCTCCTCCCCCCGGTCCGTTACCAGCGGCTGTGCTGGGCGCTTCGAGCCCGTGAGCGCGCGTCCGCGCTCTACCTGGAGGCCGGCGTTCCCCAGTCCTTTCCCCAGTCCTCGGGGATGAGCCCGCCGGCCTGAGTCCAGCGGGCGGAGCATGCGGCGGGTGCGGGTGCGGGTGCGGGTGCGGGTGTGGGTGCTGGTGCCGGTGGGGCCGGTGTGGGTGGTGGGGGGGGGGGCCCCCCCCCCCCCCCGGCGGGCCCCCCCCCCCCCCCCGGCGGGGGGGCCCCCCCCCGGCCGGGGGCGGCACCCCGCCACCCCCCCCCCC
>NZ_JBHVYK010000066.1:14718-45099 GCF_042880855.1 Streptomyces sp. NPDC058291 | reverse complement strand
ACCCGCGGCTCGCCCGGTCCCACCGCTTGCCCCGGGGCCGTCCGGCCGGTGGCGCCGCGGGGGGGGCCGGTGCGGCCCCCCACCTCCGGCTCCGATGTGCCGGGCGCCGGCGCGTTCCGGGGGCGCGCCGCGCAGCGACCCGCGCCCGGGGGCCGGCCCGCGGGGGGGCGGGTCGCACCGGGCGCGGGCCGCTGCGCGGCGGTCACCGCCCGGTCAGCCCACGGCGGCCGGCCGGGCGGGAGCGTGTGCGGGCCGCAGATCGTCGACGGAGACGACCTCCGCGAACAGGGGCGCGGTCTGCTCGCGCGGGGCGCGTCGGGTGGGCCGCGCCGACAGATCGCGCGTGGCGGTGAGCGCCGGCAGCGTGAACCACACGACCTTGCCGGACTCGCCGTCCGGCCGGGCGCCCCAGCTCTCGCTCACCGCGGCCACCATCGCCAGTCCCCGCCCACAGGTGGCGAGGGCCTCGTGGTCGAGGGCTCCCACGACCGGCAGTCGCGGGTCGCGGTCGCGCACCGAGACGGTGAGCCGGTCCAGCAGCAGTTCCATCTCCACGACGCACGTCTTGTCGGGCTGGGCGTGCAGGTGGACGTTGGTCAGCAGCTCCGTCACACCGAGCGCGGCGCGGTCTATCAGCGGGTCCATATGCCAGTAGCGCAGCTGCGCCGATACGATTCTGCGGACCTGGCCGATCCGCGACGGCAGGGCCTGAAGCTCCACCATGCAGTGCCTGCTTGGGTTGGTGATCACGGCTGCGACTCCCCGACTGAGGTCCGGAAGAACACGGAGTTCGGATCGAGCAGGGCGTCTGCGCAAGGCGGCCGCCTGCTGTCATGGCCGGCGGGCTGGTTCGCAGCGTTATCGCCGGTAAACCCAGAGTGACGTGAGACAAGAGTGACGCAGCCGATCCCACCCCGCAACTCGCGGTGGTCCGACCGCCGCTCACCGTCTTCCGCGCCGGCTCAGCCGCCGCGACCCGCCGCCCTGCGCACGGCCTCGATGAAGCGCCGCGCCGCCGGCGGACCCGGCTCGCCCGGCGCCGGATCGTGGTCGCCGAGCGTCAGCAGGTACCGATTGCCGTTGAGGTCGGCCAGCGCCCGGTCCTCCGGCGCGAACCAGGGCCTGGAGGCGCGGACCGCCTGCACGGGCGCACTGTCGATCTCGCTGCCGTAGCTGGTCAGCAGCTCCAGCCTGCCGTCGTTGATCCGGACCTGGCCGGCCCGGGTGAGCGAACGCAGCCGCTTGCCGATACGCACGCCCGTAGCCGTGAACTCCGGCTCCGCCATGCTTTCCCGCCCCCTCGCGATCGATCTCTCTCCCCTGATCCGGTGTGCGCCCCCGACCGGGACCCGTGTCCGGGCCGAGGTTTCCACCCCGCCCGGGACCTTCGCCCCGCCCGGTGCAGTCTGCCCGCGCCCGGCGTCGAGCACCAGTGCGCACGACACCCCCGCGCGCCCGTCCGGAGCACTCGCGCGAATGCGCCCCCCACCCGCCCCCACCCGCTCCCCAGGGCCGGCTTTGAGGACGTCAAAGGTGTGTTTATGCAGGTGAGGAGGGTCGGGAAGGTGTTTATGATCGATACGTCGGCCGCGCGGACCGCCGTCGGCGCGAAGCCTGAAGGAGCCCCGCCGTGACCACTTCCCCGCCCGCCAGGACCGGCGCCACGCTCGACGTCGACCGCAGCGACACCGCCTACCGCGTCTGGCTGAAAGAGGCCGTCCGCAAGGTCCAGGCGGACGCCAACCGCTCGGCCGACACGCACCTGCTGCTCTTCCCGCTGCCCGAACGCTGGGGCATCGACCTGTACCTCAAGGACGAGTCGACCCACCCCACCGGCAGCCTGAAGCACCGGCTCGCCCGTTCCCTGTTCCTCTACGGCCTGTGCAATGGCTGGATCCGGCCGGACCGCCCGGTGATCGAGGCGTCCAGCGGCTCGACGGCCGTGTCCGAGGCGTACTTCGCGAAGCTGATCGGCGTGCCCTTCATCGCCGTCATGCCGCGTACGACGAGCGCCGAGAAGATCCGCCTGATCGAGTTCCATGGCGGCCGGTGCCACTTCGTCGACGACTCGCGCACCCTGTACGAGGAGTCGGCCCGCCTCGCGGCAGACGGAGGGGGCCACTACATGGACCAGTTCACCTACGCGGAGCGGGCCACGGACTGGCGCGGAAACAACAACATCGCCGAATCCATCTTCCGTCAGCTGGAGTCGGAGCGGTTCCCCGAACCCGCCTGGATCGTCGCCACGGCCGGCACCGGCGGCACCTCGGCGACCCTCGCCCGCTACATCCACTACACGCAGCGCGACACCCGTGTCTGCGTCGCCGACCCGGAGAACTCGTGCTTCTTCGAGGGCTGGACCACCGGCGATCCGGACGTCACCTGCGACTGCGGCTCCCGCATCGAGGGCATCGGCCGGCCCCGCATGGAACCCAGCTTCGTGCCCGGCGCCGTGGACCGGATGATGAAGGTCCCGGACGCGGCCAGCGTCGCCGCCGTGCGCGCGTTGGAGCGGGCCATCGGCCGCAAGGCGGGCGGTTCCACGGGCACCGGACTGTGGAGCGCGCTCAAGATCGTCGCCGAGATGGTGGCGGAGGGCCGTCAGGGCAGCGTGGTCACCCTGCTGTGCGACCCGGGCGACCGCTATCTCGACAAGTACTATTCGGACGCCTGGCTCGCCGAGCAGGGGCTGGACATCGCCCCCTACACGGCCGCGATCGAGTCACTGCTGGCCACCGGCGTCTGGCCGCGATGACGCCGGGCCCGATCGGATGACGCTCGGACGCGTCAGGTGAGGCTCGGACCGGGGCTCACACCGAGAGCCGCCGGTCCAGGGCGGTGACGGCGTCCCGGAAGGACCGGCCCAGGCCCGGCCCGGCCAGCCGCGCCGCGCCCCGGAACGCGGTCGTCCCGTCGGTGGCGAACGTCCATCGCACGCGCGTGCCCGTGCCCGCGGGCGTCAGCCGCCACTCCTCGACCAGCGCCCGCACCCCCGGCACGTTGGTGACGTCCACGCGGTACGCGTACAGCTCCGGCCGCCGCGCCGCGAGAACCGTCTCCCGGAAGCGGACGCCGCCCCGCAGCCGCACCTCACGGCCCGCGCCGCCGTCCAGCGGCCGCACGGCCGACACCGCCGCGAACCACTCGGCCCAGCCGGGGACATCGTCGGCGAGAGCCCGAAAGACGCGCTCCGGCGGAGCGGACACCTCGCGGGCGAAGACCATGCGTACGGGAGCGGCCTCGACGAAGTCGAGCCCCTCCGGGCGCAGACGTCGGGCCATGGCGACACGAACCCCCTGGGTCGATGGGGGGTCACCCTAGCCGCGGCCCCGTCAGATGTCTGCACCCTCGTCGGGCTCGCCCGCGACCACCAGGCGTCGCAGCTGCTCGGAGATCTCCGCGCGCGCCGCGCCCGGCAGCCCCGCGTCCGTCACGAGCGTGTCCACCTGATCCAGCGCGGCGAACGAACTGAGCCCCACCACACCCCACTTGGTGTGGTCGGCGACCACCACGACCCGCCGCGCCGACTGCACCAGACGCCGGTTGGTCTCGGCCTCCGCGAGGTTCGGCGTCGACAGACCGGCCTCCGCCGATATGCCGTGCACGCCGAGGAACAGCACGTCGAAGTGGAGCGCCGCGATGGCCCGGTCGGCCACCGGCCCCACCAGCGAGTCCGACGGGGTGCGCACCCCGCCGGTCAGCACGACCGTGGCCGCCCCCTGCCGCGGGCCCGAGGTGCGCTGGGCCACGTGGAAGACGTCGGCCACCCGCACCGAGTTCGTGACCACCGTCAGATCGGGCAGGTCCACCAGATGGTGCGCCAGCGCGTAGGTCGTCGTGCCGCCCGACAGCGCGATCGCACTGCCCGGGGTGACCAGTTCCGCCGCGGCCTTGGCGATGTCCTCCTTGGCGGTCAGCTCCAGGCCCGACTTCGCCTCGAAGCCCGGCTCGTGCGTGCTCGCCTCCATGACCGGGACCGCGCCGCCGTGCACCTTCTCCAGCACGCCCTGGCGCGCCAGCGCGTCCAGGTCACGGCGCACCGTCATGTCCGACACGCCGAGCTTGCGGGTCAGCTCGTTGACCCGGACACCGCCACGACGACGAACCTCCTCCAGGATGAGGGCGCGGCGCTGCTCCGCGAGGAGGTTCTGATTCTCACTCACGTACGCTCCGGTCCTTTCCCTCATGCCGTCCGACAGCCCCGCTCACCTGCTCCGACGAGGCTGTTCCGGCCGACGGCGGTGTGCGGGCGTCCCATCCTCGCACGGCCCGCTCACCGCTGTGCCACCACCCCGTCGCGGACATGTCACCCAGGGTATTCTCGTCCCGCCCGCCCGGTCCCTCCCGCGGTCTTCGCACGGTCCTTCGCACGGGCCGGGGAGATTCGGTGACGGGAGGTGTATCAGGCCTCCCGAGCGGCGATCCTCACTTCCGCACGGACACATGTCGCAGACGTGTCACGGGGGAAGTGCCAACAGTGAAACGTGCCGGTGGGGGCGGAGCCGCCCTCGAACTCCTGGTCCACGGCGTGGGCGGCGCCACGCCCGAGAAGATGCTGAACGATCCACGCACCGTGCGGATCGCCGGCGACGACACGGCGGCCGTCTACCGGCGGGCCGACGACGTCACCGCGGACACCCGCCCGGCCGACGACCGCCGCCGCGACGCCCCCGTCCCCGAGGCCTACGTGTGGTCCGATCTCACCTCGGGCGACGGCACCCGCGCCCTGTGGCTGTTGCTGCTGCCGTTCATGGTCGTCAACCTCGTCCACTGGATGCGCCCCGCCGCACGCGAACGCACCCGCACGGTGCGTCTGTACGGCCTGCTGGTGCGGCTGGCGGCGCTGAGCCTGACGGTGCTGCTCGTCGCCGCCGCCTGCGAGGTCGCCCTCGATCTGACCGCCTGGCAGTGCGCGGGCACGCGCGCGTGCGCGCGCCGTCACACCTGGCTGGGCTTCCTGTCGCCGACGACCACGAACGACGGCTGGTGGAGCCTGCCGGGCCGTCGGCTGGCCCTCGCCGCCGTGGTCCCGACCGCGCTCGTCGGCCTCCTGTGGTACCTCTCGCACCGCACCTGGCGGGCGTACGAGTCGCAGGAACCCCTGGACCGCGCACCCGAACCGGAGGACGGCCCCGGGCACACCGCGCTCAGCCGCCCCGGCTTCTGGTACGGACGCCGGCTGGTGGCGCGCCTGCGCGCGGCGCACACCGCGGCGGGGCTGCTGACGGTGGCCGCGGCGGTCGGCGCCGCGGCCCTGCGCCAGGACCGCAGACCGGGCGGCCCGCCCCTGCTCGACGGCCTGGGCCGGCTGCTGGCGGCCTCCCTGGCCGCGGGCGCGCTGGCCACGGTGTGGGTGGTGTGCCGCCGGGGCCGCAGCGAACACCGGCTCGACCGTCGCCTCGACGCCCACCTTGTGCGCCGGCTGCCGTCGGCCGCCCTGGTGTTGCTCGTCCTCGCCCTGGTGTACGCCGGCTGGGACCGCCCCGGCTGGCGCTCCGACGGCCGCCTGCCCGGGGACGCCGCCTTCGGCGCGCTCGCCCTCGCGCAGGGTGCGCTGGTCGTCGCCCTCGCGGTCGTCGCCCGTCTCCTGCACCGCTGCCCGCAGGAGCGCGCCACACCGGCGGACGGCGGCCAGGCGGCCGCACCCGGGAGGCTCGCGTCCCCGGCCAAGGCCCCGGAGGGGACCGGCGTCGGTCTGCGGGGGGTGTCGGTGTCGCGTGACGCGGAAGCGCTCGCCGTCGTCCTGCGCGAGGTCCCGGCCGCACGCGAGGCCCCAACCGCACGCGAGGCCGGCGCGGCCGCCGGCGGCTCGCCGGGGGAGTCGCAGCCGGCCGACCCGGACCCGCCCGGCGTCGAGTCCGCGGCGCGGTCCGCAGGGGTGTCCGAGGCGGGGCGGATCGAGGAGAGCGCCGCCGCCCGGCTGGAGCGCTGCGCGCTGCACGGGCTCGGCGGGCCCGCCGTCGCGATGCTGGCCTGTGCGCTCGGCGGGGTGATGTCCGCAGGCGTCGCACAGCGGGTGTCGGACTGGCTGGACGGCACCGGGACCGGCCTCGACGGCCCCCCATTGGTGCTGACCTGGCAGGCGTCCGTGATCCCGGTGCTGCTCGTCGTCCTGCTGGTGCTGTGCGCACTGCTCGGCCGCCGGACCTGGCTGCTCACCCGGGCGGGACAGGCCGAGGTGCTCCGCGACTACGGCCTGCGGCACGGCGACCCCGCCCGCACCCGTCGGATCGCGCGCGCCCGCGCGATGGCCGGTCTCACCGACCGCGGCCCGCTCCTCGTCGCCGTCGTCTCCACCGCGACGCTGCTGCTCGGCGCGGGAGCCGTCGTCGGCTCCCTCGGCACGGGCCGCACACCGGCCCGTGCCGGGGAATCGGCCCAGCCGTTCGTGCACGGCGCGGCGCAGACCGCGCAGGCCCTGGGCTCCTGGCTCGTCGGGCTCGGCTTCGTCCTGTTCGTCACCTGGGGCCGGCGCGCCTACAAGGACGCCTCGGCGCGGCGCACGATCGGCATCCTCTGGGACGTCGGCACCTTCTGGCCGCGCGCCGCGCACCCCTTCGCCCCGCCGTGCTACGCCGAGCGCGCGGTCCCCGACCTGACCTGGCGCATCGTCACCTGGACGCGGGCCACCGGCGGCCGGCTGGTCGTCTCCGGCCACTCCCAGGGCAGCGTCCTGGCGGCCGCCGCGGCCTGGCAGCTCCAGCCCCCCGACCGCAAACGGGTCGCCCTGCTCACCTACGGCTCCCCGATCGAGCGCCTCTACGGCCGTTGGTTCCCGGCCCACTTCGGCCCGGCCGCGCTCGCCGCGCTGCACGAGGACGTCGCCTGCTGGCGCAACCTCTACCGGCTCACCGACCCCATCGGCGGCCCGGTCCGGCTGTCCGGCGACGGCTGCGGCCCGCAGGTCGACCGTCCGCCGCTCGCGGATCCGTCGGCGTACGGCCGGGACACGGACCACCCGTTGCTCGCGCCCGTCCTCGGCCACTCCGACTACCCGGCGGATCCCGCGTTCGCGGAGGAACGCGAGCTGTTGCTGGGGCGGCTGCGAGCCGGAGTCCCCGTGCGGCGCACGTGAACGGGGCGGCGCGCGCCGGTCAGGGCAACTGGGGTAGATCCTCCGCGTACAGCAGCGTCAGGTCGTCCTTGGTGGGCTCCGCCACCTGCGCGACCCGGCTCGCGTGCCGCTCGACCATCGCCTCGAAGGTCTGGCGAGCGGTGCGTCCGTTGCCGAACGCGGGGCCCTTGGGGAGCTCGGTGAAGTACTTCAACAGGGCGTCCGCGGTGCTCGGGCCGAGCCGGTACTCGTGCTCCTCCGCCTGTTGCTCCACGATCCGCAGCAGCTCGCCGGGGCCGTAGTCGCCGAAGGTGATGGTGCGCGAGAAGCGGGACGCCACCCCGGGGTTGACCGACAGGAACCGTTCCATCTCCGCCGTGTAGCCCGCCACGATCACGACGACGGAGTCGCGGTGGTCCTCCATCAGCTTGACGAGGGTGTCGATGGCCTCCTTGCCGAAGTCCCGGCCGGCGTCCTCCGGCGACAGCGCGTACGCCTCGTCGATGAACAGCACCCCGCCATGGGCCCGTTGGAAGGCCTCCTGGGTGCGGATCGCCGTGGAGCCGATGTGCTCGCCGACCAGGTCGACGCGGGAGACCTCGACCAGGTGCCCCTTCTCCAGGACGTCGAGGGCGGCGAGGATCTCGCCGTACAGACGCGCGACCGTCGTCTTTCCGGTGCCGGGGGAGCCCGTGAAGACGAGATGCCGCTTGACGGACGCGGCCTTGAGCCCCGCCTGCTGACGGCGCCGCCCCACCTCGATCATGTCGATGAGGGCCCGCACCTCCCGCTTGACGCTCTCCAGGCCCACGAGCGTGTCCAGCTCGCCGAGCACGTCCATGGAGGTCCGCACCGACGTCCCGGGCCCGTCCTCGGCCCGCGGCGGCTCCGGCGGGGTGACGCGCTGCTCGGGGATCAGGCCGAGCAGCCCCGGCGACTGGGCCGTCGTCTGCACGGCCGGCTCCGGCGCCGCCGACAGGCCCGGCGTGCGCACGCCCGCGCTCTCGTCGCTGGTGCAGTCCTCGACCACGGGCCCGGAGCCGGAGGAGGCGTCCGCCCCGGCGTCGGCGAACTCGTAGCCCCCGCGCGCGCAGCGCTCCGTACGGCACTTGCGCAGCGTCGTGCGGCTGCCGTCTATCACGTGGAAGCCGTAGCCCCCGCTGTTGGTCACCCGGCAGTTCAGGAAGCTGCCCCGGCCGCCGGCCGACACATAGAACCCGGCCTCGGCGGGGGAGTCGACGGTGCAGCGCTCCACGGTGGGGTCGGCGCCCTTGGTGACGATGACGCCGGTCTGCGTGGCGTCCACGGTGCAGTTGGCGAGGGTGCCGCCGCTGCCGTGGTCACGGAACCACGCGCCCGTCGCCGCGTCCCGGATCCGGCAGTCGTCGAGCTGGGCCGTCGCTCCGTCGCTCACCGACACGGCCGTGTTGCGCACCTGGAAGAGGTCGCTGTCGACGACGTCCGCGCGCGAGCCGCGGTCGAGCACGAACAGGGCGTCCGGCACGTCGTGCACCCGGCAGGCGTCCAGCACGGCGGTGGCGCCGTCGCTGACCCAGACGGCCGGGTAGTCGCCGGTGCTGTCGAAGATCTCGCACTGGTTGGCGTCCACGCGCGTGCCCGGGTCCCACACCGACAGTCCGTTGCGCCCGAACTGACGCACCGTCGTGCGGGTCAGCGTCAGCACGGAGCGCGAGCGCAGGTCGACCGCGTTCTCGGGGATGTCGTGGATGCGGCAGTCGGCCAGCGTGAGCACGGCGTCCGTGTCGAGGGTGACGCCGTCGGCGGTGGTGCGGTGCACGTCGCAGTCGGTGAGGTGCGCGGTGGCCCGGGCGGTGACCTGGACGCCGCTTCCCCTGACCTCGTAGATCTCGCAGCCCACCGCCTCCAGCGCCGAATTGTCGCCGGTCGCGCTCAGCCCCGCGCCCGAGGCGTGGTGCACCCGGCAGCGCTCCAGCCGGGGACGGGCGCCCCCGCGCACCACGACGCCGGCCTGACCGGCCGCGACGACCTCGCACTCCTCGAAGACCCCGCCGCCGCCGTCGACCACGGCGATGCCGATGCCGGCCGGGTTGTCGACGGTGCACCGCCGGACCGTCGGCCGGGCGCCGCCGCGCACCTCGACGCCCGCCGAGGACCGCGTGACGATCCGCAGGTCCAGCAGTTCGGGTGCGCCCTCCTCGACGAGCACCGCCGGGGCCGCCGCGTCCTGGCCCTCCACGTGCAGGTCCTGGATCACCGCCGAGGCGCGCACGGTCAGCGGCACTCCGTCCGCGGGAGCCAGCCGCACGGAGCCCGGGGAGCCCTCGGGGCCGCGCAGGGTCACCGACCGCTGCACGACGAGGTTCTCCCGGTAGGTCCCGGGAGCGATGGTGAGGACGTCGCCCTCGGCCGCGGCCTCCAGGGCGGCGGCGAGCGATGCGTACTCACCCGTGCGGCGCCGCCACCGCGATGTGCCGGTGTGCGTCACCTGGACCGTGCCCTGTGCCATGGCGTTGTCGTGCCCCCACCTCGTGGTACGCGGGTTGATGCCGAATGGTTCGGCCGGACCACCGTAGCGTGCGCGCGGGTGGTGGGTTGACCAGAGACGGAAGGCCGTCAACTGCCTGCGCCGGTGCGCCCCCAGTCCGGGCCCGCCCGGTCCCAGGCCTGGTCCCAACGGGCGTACCGGCGGCGGACCATGCGCCACATGAGGACCCGCCGGCCGCCCTCGACCGCGCCCGCGGTGAGCAGTGCCGTGCCCAGACCGGCCAGCACGGCGTGCGTGGTCGCCGTGGCGGAGTCCAGCGGGCGGGCGACCAGCCGGCCGTGCGCGTCGGTCCATATCCCGAAGCGGTCCCCGACGCGGGGGGTTTCGAGGCCCGACAGGATGGTGCCGTGCTGCGCAGTACCGTCCGGCGCCGTCCAGTCCGCGACGACCCTGGTGCGCGCCTCCCGGCCGGTGGCCGTCTCGGGGTCCGCCTCCGGCGCCGAGGCGCCCGCTCTGCGCACCACCATGGCCGTCACCACGTGCCGGTTCTCGTGCTGCTCGCGCACCGACCGCTGCAGGACGCCCTGCGCCGCGCCGCCGACCAGGGCGCCCACCACGGGCGCGACCAGACAGATCAGCAGCAGGGCGGACAGCGCCACCCACGCCTCGACCAGATCCGTCCCCCGGCGCAGCGGGTTGTGTCGCCAGCGCCAGATTCCGCCGATCGCTCGCACCGTCCACCCCCTTCCCGCTCCGTGGTAACCCCCTTCGGAGCCGTTCACGCACGAGACCGGTGAAAGAGAGAGCGACATCACCAGGGCCCGGGACCTCTCATGAACTTCTCACGCAGTCCCAACGCTGCGAAGCGGCGCGCAGGTTCCCGCGGACCCGTCCGCTCACGGGTCGGGGGCGGGGGCCGCAGGCCGGAACTACGCGACGACGCGCACCGGATCGCCGACCCTGACCGTGCCGGCGGACAGCGGCACCAGGTTCTGTCCGAAGACCAGCCTGCCGCCTAGGCGCCGGTGCCGGCCCAGCGTGGCCAGGGGCTCCCTGCCGCGACCTGCGGTGTCCTGGTCGGTGGTGGTCACCACGCACCGTCCGCAGGGCTTCGCCACCCGGAACTCGACCTCGCCCACGCGCAGGCGCGACCAGCCGTCCTCGGCCCACGCCTCGGTGCCCGCCACGACCAGGTTGGGCCGGAAACGGTTCATCGGCAGCGGTCCCTCGTTCGGGTGCTCGCCCTGGGCGATCAGGGAGTTGAGGGCGTCGAGCGAGGCGGTGGCGGCGACCAGCAGCGGAAAGCCGTCGGCGAAGGAGACGGTCTCACCGGGCCGGGCGTAGTCGGGGTCGACCGGCCTGCGGATCGCCGGGTCGTCCATGTGCACCAGGCGCACGTCGGCGCCGACGTGGGCGCTGCACCAGCGGTGCGCGTCGGCGCAGGCGGGCACCGCCTCCACCTTGTCGCCGAAGATCTCCATGGACAGCATGCCGGCGGGCTCGGGCGTCGGCACGGTCAGCGGTTCGAGGCCGGGCGCGGACAGCCGAACGCCGCCGCCGGGCAGGTGCTCGGCGGCGGCCAGTGCCAGGCGCGGTCGCTGACGTTGGGTGACGACCTTTCCCCCGTCGTCGATCAGCGCCCATCGTCGGTCTCCGGCCAGCCCCCAGGGCTCCACGACGGCCTCACGGAGCGCCTGGCCCCGCAACGCCTTGACCGGATGCACGTGTATCGACAGCAGTTCCGCGTTCCCCATGGGGTCATCCTGCCAGGTGGCGGCGACGGCCCCGGGGCGGTTCAGTAACCGCGGTACTGCTGGTTGTTGTACGGGTCCTGGTACTGGGGCGCGGGCGGCCGGGGCGCGGCGGGACGCATCGCCTCGTAGCCGGCCGGGGCGGGGCGCATCTGCTGCTGCGCCTGCGGACCGGGATAGCCGCGCGGCGGGCCGGCCTGCGGCGGGATGTACGCCGCCGGGGCCTGCTGCAGCGGTGCGGGCTGCTGCGCCTGCGGATAGCCGTAGGAGAGCTGTGACGGACCGGCCGGGAGGGCGGGCAGGGCCGAGGGCAGCGCGGGCAGATGGCTCGCGCCCATGTCGTACGCGGCGGGGACCCGGATCGGGGCGATCTGCGGGGTGCCCCGCTCGGCGACGAGCGAGTCGTAGATCGGGGTGTCCGGGAAGGAGGCGGAGTAGTAGCCGCCGCCATAGGTGGAGCGGGGGGAGGTCATGGCACATAAGTTAAGCCCACGATGTGCTGGTTGGGGAGACCGATAAGAGGGTTGATTTCCGTGTCGGCCGTGGCCTTGGATCCCCAATGCGAGCGAACTCGGCAAAAAGGGACGGCAAACGCGTCGTAGATCGTGTAAAGCCCGAGCTCCGAGCGGGTTACCCGCGGTTGGCCAGGGCTGTTCCGGTCCTCCTGATGGGCGTGCGTCGTCCTGCGCAATAGGTTGACCGGGTAGACAAGCCGAGGGGTGCCGGCGGGCTGTCCGGCGCACTGACTGACGATGGGGGCGTACATGTCAATGTCGAAGGGCTCCAACACTCCGGTGCCGACCACGGCGCTGCGCGTCGAAGTGGGCTGGCGCCCGGGACCGGGCGTTCCGGACGTGGACGCGTCGGCGCTGGTGCTCGTCGGGGGGAAGGTCCGTTCCGACGCCGACTTCGTCTTCTACAACCAGCCCGCCCATTCCTCCGGGGCGGTCCGCCACGAGGGCAAGCGCGAAGCCGGCGGCCGGACGACCGACAGCCTGCTCGTCGACCTCACGCGCGTGGAGGCCGCCGTCGAGACCGTGGTCCTGGCCGCTTCGGCGGACGGCGGCTCGTTCGGCCGGGTCCCCGGCCTCTACATCGAGGTGCGGGACGCCGCGCAGGGCACCGTCGTGGCACGGTTCGACAGCACCGGCGCCACGGTCGAGACGGCCTTCGTGCTGGGCGAGTTCTACCGCCGTCAGGGCGCCTGGAAGTTCCGCGCCGTCGGCCAGGGCTACGACCGCGGCCTCGAAGGACTGGCCACCGACTTCGGCATCACCGTCGACGAGCCGCAGGGGACGGCGGCCCCCGCCCCGCCCGTGCCCCGAACGCCGACGCCGACGCCCCGTACCGCGCCGCCTCCGCCCCCGCCTCAGCAGCCGACCCTGCCCGCCTTCCCGGCCACGGTCCCGCCGCCCCTCCACCAGGCGCCGCCCCCGCCGCCGGCCCCGCCCGCGGCGCCCGTGCGGCTGACCAAGGTGACGCTCACCAAGGCCGCCCCCTCGGTGTCGCTGACCAAACAGGGCGGCACCTCCGGCGCCCTGCGCGTCAACCTCAACTGGGAGATGCGCAAGCAGTTCTCGGGGTGGGGCAGCAAGCGCGGCCGTGCGGTCGCCCTGCACAACGACCTCGACCTCGACCTGTGCGCCCTGTTCGAGCTCTCCGACGGCCGCAAGGGCGTCGTCCAGGCCCTCGGCAACGCCTTCGGCGCCCTGCACCAGCCGCCGTACATCCACCTCGACGGCGACGACCGCACGGGAGCGGTGTCCAGCGGTGAGAACCTCACCGTCAACCTCGACCGCAGGAACGACTTCCGGCGCATCCTGGTGTTCGTCACCATCTACGAGGGCGCCCGCTCCTTCGCCGACCTGCACGCCACGGTCACCCTGCAATCCCAGTACGGCGCGCCGATCGACTTCTCCCTGGACGAGTGCACGGTCCCCTCCACCGTCTGCGCGCTCGCGCTCATCACCAACCATGGCGGCGGCGACCTCGTCGTCCAGCGCGAGGCCCGCTACCTCGTGCCGGAGCGTGGGGTGAGCCCGCAGCGGACCGTGGACCACGCCTACGGATGGGGCATGAACTGGACGCCGGGCCGCAAGTAGGCCCGCCGCCGGGGCGGTCGGCTCAGCCCTCGTCGGCGACGGCGTCCGGACGCGCGTAGGTGCGGCCCTTCCAGGCCGCGCCGCGCCCCCGGTAGTGCTGCACCGCGGAGTCCACCGTCATCAGCAGGTAGAGGAACGCGGTGAACGGCAGGAGGGGGGCCGGCCACAGCGGCTGCTGGTAGTAGCGGAGCATCGGCACGTACGTCCCCGTCATGACCAACCACGCCAGGCCGCCGCACAGCGCGGTCGGCGCACCGCCGAGAGCGAGTCCGCACCCAAGGGCGAGCGGCGGGACGAGGTACACCAGGGCGAGGCCGAGCACCGTGCCGGCCAACAGGAGCGGGTTGTGCCGCAGTTGCGCGTAGGCGCTGCGCGAGACCATCCGCCACAGGTCCTCCAGCCGCGGATAGGGGCGCACGCTGTCCACCCGGTCGGCCAGTCCGAGCCATACGTGACCGCCGCCGCCCTTGACGGCCCGCGCGAGGGCCACGTCGTCGATGACGGCGTGCCGGATGGAGTCCGGGATCCGTGCCCGCTCGGCCGCGTCGCTGCGCATCAGGACGCAGCCGCCCGCCGCGGCGGCCGTGCGCGATCCCCGCCGTCCGATCCGGCGGAAGGGGTAGAGCTGCGCGAAGAAGTAGACGAAGGCCGGCACCACCAACCGCTCCCACACGCTCTCCACCCGCAGCCGTGCCATCTGGGAGACGACGTCGAAGCCACCGGTGTGCGCCGCCGCCACCAGCTCGCGCAGGCTGTCGGGCGCGTGCGCGATGTCGGCGTCCGTGAGCAGGAGGTACTCCGGCTCACGCGCGCGTGCCAGCGCGATCCCCTGACGCACCGCCCAGAGCTTGCCGGTCCAGCCCGCAGGCGGTTCGCCGGCCGAACCCACGGTCAGCGGGAGTCCGCCGTGCCGCCGGGCGAGGCTCCGCGCCAGCTCTCCGGTGCCGTCCCCGCTGTCGTCGTCGACGAGGAAGATCTCCGCCCGGCCCGGATAGTCCTGGGCGAGCAGGGTGGGCAGGCTCGCGGGCAGCACGGCGGCCTCGTCGCGCGCGGGCACGACGACGCAGACGGAAGGCCATCGCCGCGGCGCCGTGCGCGCGGGCAGCCTGACGTCGGTGCGCCAGAAGAAGCCCTGACAGAACAACAGCCACAGCCAGGCGGCCAGGGACAGGGCGGCGATCCACACGACGGCGTTCACGCGCGCAGTCTGCCCCACCCCGCCGGGCGGCACGGGCACATCGTCTATGGTGGCCGGGTGAAGATCGCGCTCATGGACTCCGGAATCGGCCTGCTGGCGGCCACCGCCGCGGTACGAGGCCTGCGGCCCGACGCCGATCTCGTGCTCTCCCTCGACCCCGACGGCATGCCCTGGGGGCCTCGCACGCCGCAGGACCTCACGGAGCGGGCCGTGGCCGTCGCCGAGGCCGCCGCCGCCCACCGGCCGGACGCCCTCATCGTCGGCTGCAACACGGCCAGCGTGCACGCGCTGCCGGCGCTGCGGGCCCTTCTCGAACCCGCCGTCCCGGTGATCGGAACCGTCCCCGCGATCAAGCCCGCCGCGGCAGGCGGAGGCCCCGTCGCCATCTGGGCCACGCCCGCCACCACCGGCAGCCCCTATCAGCGCGGTCTGATCGAGGACTTCGCCGGCGGCGTCGCGGTCGTCGAGGTGCCCTGCTGGGGGCTGGCCGAGGCGGTGGAGCACGCGGACGAGGCGGCGATCGACACGGCCGTCGCCGCGGCCGCCGCCCTCACCCCGGCCGAGGTGACGACCATCGTCCTGGGGTGCACCCATTACGAGCTGGTCGCCGACCGCATCCGTGCCGCCGTGCGCGGCCCCGGACGTCCGGCGCCCGTCCTGCACGGCTCGGCCGGCGCGGTGGCCGCGCAGGCGCTGCGCCGCATCGGCGCGCGCCCCGAGCCCGGGGCGACGCCGCTCGGCGCGGTGACGGTCATCCTCAGCGGCCGTCCCGGCGGACTTCCCGCGCCCGCCCTCGCCTACGCGGAAGGCCGCCTGCTCCAGGCCGTCGCCCCGGCCCGGTGATCGCGCGCCGATCGGCCGTCGATCGGCCCCCGACCGACGGGCCGCAGCGGGCCGCCCGAGCGGAGCAGTCACTGTGCGCCACGTGGTACCGGCGCAGCGAAACCTGAGTAACCTCATGGATATGAGGGACCACCCCCACGACGAGAGCACGCCCCTCCCCGACGCCGCGCACCGCGACGTTCCGCACGCCGACGTCTGGACCGGCCGCGCCACCAACCGCTTCCAGTGGCTGCTCGCCCTCGTGGGGGCCGCCTGTATGGGGCTCGGCGTCGAGCTCGCCGTGGACTCCGCGTGGACGTCCGGCGTCGCTCCCCTGGTCATGTCCGTCGTCGGCTGCATCGCCGCCGGTCTGCTGGTCCTCTTCGGCACCCTCGCCTTCGTCCACGTCGACCTCAAGCTCGACCGGGACAGCCTCGAGGTGCGCTGCGGCCACATCGGCCTGCCGCGCCGCCGCATCCCGCTGGCCCACGTCGCCGGCGCCGACTTCGAACCCCTCGTCACCCCGCGCCACTGGGGCGGCTGGGGCTATCGCTGGCGGCCGGAGAAGGGGACCGCGGTCGTCGTGCGCCGGGGCGAGGGCGTGGTGCTGCGGCTCTGGGACGGCCACACGTTCACGATCACCGTGGACGACGCGGAGTCCGCCGTCCGCGTCATCAGGGACCGACTGCGGACGGGCGCCCCGGGCGCGGCGCGCTGACACCCGCGCGCGGCTGGCTGCCGGCTCAGCCGGCCGGGCGACCGCCGTGCAGGTCCCGTTCGTACCGCGACGGCGCCCCGGACGGCTCGGACCCCTCCGACTCCCTCAACCCCTTGGACGCCTCGGACGGCAGGGGGTCGTCGGCGAGCGGTCGGGCCGTGGCCACGCCGGCCAGCAGTCCCGCGCCCACGGACACCGTGGTGAAGCTCAGCGCGTCGCCGACCGCGGCCACAGCGGCGAGAGCGGTCAGGGCCGTGCCCGCGGTGAGGACGACCGGCGTCGAACGCGGCGCACGCCACAGAGCGAACAGCACCCAGCAGAAGACGGCCGCGAGCAGCAGCACGCCGACCACCCCCTGCTCCGCCGCCAGCTGCAGCGGCGCCGAGTGCGGCCGGCCGTCGGACGGCGTCGAGCGAGCTGCCGTCCCGCTCAGCTCCGCGAAGCGTCCCGGGCCCACGCCGACGGCGCTCTCACGGCGGGCCATGCCCAGCGCGTCCCGCCACAGATCGACCCGGCGCGGCGTCAGCCCGTCCCGCAGGGCGCCGGCGAGGCCGCCAGGCAGCGCGTTCCCGGCGAGCGTCCAGGTCAGGCCCGTCACGAGGGCGGCGACCACGGCCAGCGCCGCGAGCGCCGGCCCCCGGCGCCGCGCCCGGCCGGCGGCTCGCGAGCACAGCAGCACGGCGCCACAGGCCACCACCGCCGTCGTCGAGCCCAGGAGCGCGCCCGCGACCGCGACGCCCCCGGCGACCAGCCACAGCGTGAGCCGCAGCACCGGCACCGCCGTCGCCCAGGCGGCGCAGCACGCGGCGCCGGCCGACAGGGTCAGCACCGCGGCGGTGGCGCCGGCGTGACCCGGCGGCGCGACGGTCTGCGGACCCGGGCCGAGCCGGGGCAGGGCCACTGCCAGGGCGAGCCCGGCCAGCGCTCCGGCGCAGGGCGCGGCGACCGGGAGCAGCACACCGAGGATCCGCCCGGCCGCGTATCCGGCGGCCAGTGCCAGCACGGCGAGCAGGACGCCCTCGGGGCGTCCGTCGTGCACGGCGGCGGTGATCAGGGACCAGACGGCGCAGCCCGCCAGCACACCTGCGCCCACCGCGTCCGAAACGTTTCGTCTTTCCCCGTCCGCAGCCGCGCCGGCGGACGTCGTGCCCGTGGAATACACCGCGCCCCCGAACCCGGTCGCCCCCCGACCGTGAGCCTGAACCCGTGACGGACCTGAACCGTGACGGACCCCGGCCGCTCGCGCGCGACCGGAGCTCTGGCACACCGTAACGGCTGATGGGCGGTTTGTGGATGACTCGCACCGGGTCGTACGACCGCCCCGGCCGCCGGGGCGCGCCCGGCGGCCGGACAGGGCGCACGCGATGTGCCGCGCGCGGGCCGAGCGGGGTGCGGCGGGCGCCGGGCGTGGGGACGGCCGCGGACGACGGGCCGGGCGGTCCGCCCCTCAGACCGCGCTGTCGGCCGAAAGGTGACCCGCCGTACACTCCCGGAGTGACCGTCACCGCAACATCCGTGGGCCAGCCGGACCAGCTGGAGCCTTCGACCGCGCCCGTCGCGCGCGGCGCGCGGCTCCTGCGTCTCGTCCCGGCCGCCGCAGCGGCGCTCTCCGGAGTGCTGCTCTATGTCAGCTTCCCCCCGCGCACCCTGTGGTGGCTGGCGCTGCCGGCCTTCGCCGTCCTCGGCTGGGTGCTGCGCGGACGCGGCTGGAAGGCGGCCTTCGGCCTCGGCTATCTCTTCGGTCTCGGTTTCCTGCTGCCGCTGCTCGTGTGGACGGGCGTGGAGGTCGGTCCCGGCCCCTGGCTCGCCCTGGTGGCCATCGAGGCGATCTTCGTCGCCCTGGTCGGCGTCGGCGTCGCCGCGGTCTCCCGGCTGCCGGCCTGGCCGGTGTGGGCGGCGGCGGTCTGGACCGCGGGCGAGGCGGCACGCGCGCGTGCGCCGTTCGGCGGCTTCCCCTGGGGCAAGATCGCCTTCGGTCAGGCGGACGGCGTCTTCCTGCCCCTCGCCGCGCTCGGCGGCACCCCGGTGCTCGGCTTCGCGGTCGTCCTGTGCGGCTTCGGCCTCTACGAGATCGTGCGTCTCGCCTCGGACCGGCGACGCTCGGGCGAGCTGCGGCGGTCGGCGGCCGCGGTCGCCCTGCTCAGCTTGGCCGTCCCGGTCGTCGCGGCCGTGGCGTCCCGCACCCTGGTCAGCGACAAGGCCGAGGACGGCACCGCGACGGTCGCCGTCATCCAGGGCAACGTCCCCCGCCTCGGCCTGGAGTTCAACGCCCAGCGCCGGGCCGTCCTCGACTACCACGTGCGCGAGACCGAGCGACTGGCCGCCGAGGTCGAGGCCGGCACGAAGGCCCGACCCGACTTCGTGCTGTGGCCGGAGAACTCCTCGGACATCGACCCCTTCGCCAACGCCGACGCCGCGGCGGTCATCGGCCGGGCGGCCAGGGCGATCGGCGCGCCCCTCTCGGTCGGCGGGGTCGTCGCGCGGGACGGCAAGCTCTACAACGAGCAGATCCTGTGGGACCCGGCCAAGGGACCCACCCAGACCTACGACAAGCGACAGGTCCAGCCGTTCGGCGAGTACCTTCCGCTCCGCTCCGTCATCGGAGCGATCAACAGCGACTGGACGTCGATGGTCCGCCAGGACTTCAGCCGGGGCACCGAGCCGGGCGTGTTCTCCATGGACCGGGCCAAGGTCGGCCTGGTCACGTGCTACGAGGCCGCGTTCGACTGGGCCGTGCGCTCCGAGGTCACCGACGGCGCCCAGCTGATCTCCGTGCCCAGCAACAACGCCACGTTCGACCGCAGCGAGATGACCTACCAGCAGCTCGCCATGTCCCGGGTCCGCGCGGTCGAGCACAGCCGCACCGTCACGGTGCCGGTGACCAGCGGGGTCAGCGCGATCATCATGCCGGACGGGAAGATCACCCAGAAGACCGGCATGTTCGTCGCGGACTCCCTGGTGCAGAAGGTGCCCCTGCGCTCCTCGGAGACGCCGGCGACCAAGCTCGGCATCCTGCCCGAGATGCTTGTGGTGCTCGTCGCGGCGGGCGGCCTGGGATGGGCGATCGGCGCCGGGGTGCGGGCCCGGCGGAGGCCGACGAGCTGATCGCCGCGCCCGGATAGGGTCGGGTCATGCCGACTCCTGACTTCATCACCGAGATCCGGGCTTCCGCGGGGCACCACCTGCTCTGGCTTCCCGGCGTCAGCGCCGTCGTCTTCGACGACGACGGGCGGGTGCTGCTGTGCCAGCGCGCGGACAACCGCCAGTGGACCGTGATCAACGGCATCCCGGACCCGGGGGAGCAGCCCGCCGACTGCGCCGTGCGCGAGGTGTACGAGGAGACGGGCGTGCACTGCGTCCCCGAGCGCGTCGTCCTGGTGCGCAGCGGGAGGCGGGTGGAGTACCCGAACGGCGACCAGTGCCAGTTCATGGACGTCACCCTGCGCTGCCGGGCCGTCGGCGGCGCAGCGCGGGTCAACGACGACGAGTCCGTCGACGTGGGCTGGTTCGGGCTGGACGCCCTGCCGCCGATGCACGAACGCCAGGTGTTCCGCATCAAGCAGGCGCTCTCCGACGAACCCACGTGGTTCGAGACCACGGCTTCCAAATGAACTATGGGCGGTGACCACATGGGGTGGGGGGCGCGCTCGTCCTAGGGTCGAGGCATGACTTCCCCCCAGGTCGCCGCCTTCGGCCCCGCGGCCCCCTCGCTCGACCTCGGAGGCCGCACCGCCCTCGTCACCGGCGCGGCCGGCGGCATCGGACGTGCCTGTGCGGTGCGGCTCGCGGCGGCCGGAGCCAAGGTGCGGGCCGTCGACCGGGACGAGGCCGGACTGGACCGGCTCGCCGAGAGCGCCGTCGGACTGCCCGGCTCGGTCGAACCGCACCTCCTGGACCTCACCGACCTGGACGCCGCCGAGCGGGCCGCCGCCGGGACGGACGTCCTGGTCAACAACGCCGGACTGCAGCGGGTGGCCCCGCTGGAGGACTTCCCGCCGGACGTCTTCCACACGGTGCTCACCGTGATGCTGGAGGCGCCCTTCCGGCTCATCCGCGGCGCGCTGCCCCACATGTACGGACAGGGCTGGGGCCGCATCGTCAACGTGTCGTCCGTGCACGGGCTGCGGGCCTCCGCCTACAAGTCGGCGTACGTCGCGGCCAAGCACGGACTCGAAGGGCTGTCCAAGACCGCCGCCCTCGAAGGCGCGCCCCACGGGGTGACCTCCAACTGCGTCAACCCCGCCTATGTGCGCACCCCGCTCGTCGAACGACAGCTCGCCGACCAGGCGCGGACGCACGGCATCCCCGAGGAACGCGTGCTGGCCGAGGTGCTCCTGCGCGACAGCGCCGTCAAACGGCTCATCGAACCGGAGGAGGTCGCCGAGGCCGTCGCCTATCTGTGCGGCCCGCAGGCCTCCTTCGTCACGGGCGCCTCGCTGGTCCTCGACGGCGGCTGGACGGCGCACTGAGCGTCCCGGCCGACGGCGCCGGCGGAGTTTTCCACAGGGCTGACGGGCCGGCCGGGCGATGAGGAATCCTGTGCACATGTCCCGCGACGACCCGCAGGGCGCCGTCAAGGCCCCCGCCACCGCCCACGACGCCGACGCGCCGTTCCTCGAGCTGCTCGCCCGCGGCGCGGCAGCCGAGGCCTACGACCGGCCCGTGCTGCTCGCCCGCGCCGAGGGCGGGCCGGACGAACGGATCGCGGCACTCGAACACGCCCGGCTGCTCGCGCTGCGGGTCCGCTCGGAACTGGAGGGCCGGCGCCGCCGGGAGGCCGAGCTGTCGGCGCTCTTCGAGACGGCCCACGACCTCGCCGGCCTGCGCGACGTGGACGCCGTCCTGCGGGCGATCGTGCAACGGGCCCGTTCCCTGCTCGGCACCGACGTCGCCTACCTCAGCCTCAACGACCCGGCCAGGGGCGACACCTACATGCGGGTCACCGAAGGGTCCGTCGCGGCCCGCTTCCAGCAGCTGCGCCTCGGGATGGGGGAGGGGCTCGGCGGCCTGGTCGCGCAGACGGCCCGTCCGTACGTCACCGACGACTACTTCCGCGACGACCGCTTCCGGCACACGGCGGCCATCGACGGAGGCGTGCGCGACGAGGGGCTGGTCGCGATCCTCGGCGTGCCGCTGACCCTGGGGCCGAACGTCATCGGGGTGCTGTTCGCGGCCGACCGGCGCGCCCGGGTCTTCGAGCGGGAGCAGATCGCCCTGCTCGGCTCCTTCGCGGCACTCGCCGCGGCCGCCATCGACACCGCCAACCTGCTCACCGAGACCCGCTCGGCCCTGGCCGGTCTGGAGCGCGCCAACGAGATCATCCGGGACCGCAGCTCGGTCATCGAGCGCGCCTCCGACGTCCACGACCGGCTGGCCGAACTGGTCCTGCGCGGCGGCGGGGTCCACGACGTGGCCGCCGCCGTCTCGCACGTGCTCGACGGCGTCGTGGAGTTCACGGAGACGGCGCCGGCCGACGCCCTGGAAGCGTCCCGCGCGGAGGGCCACGCCGTACGCCACCGGGAGGACTGGGTCGCGGCCGTCGCGGCGGGCGGGGAACTGCTCGGCGCTCTGGTGCTGCGCGGTCACCCCGGCCTCGACCCGGTCGACCAGCTGACCCTGGAGCGCGCGGCGATGGTGACCTCCCTGCTGCTGCTGGCCAGACGCTCCGCGGCCGAGGCCGAGCAGCGCGTGCGCGGCGAACTCCTCGACGACCTGCTGGACGCCCGCGACCGCGACCCGCGCCTGCTGCGCGAACGCGCCGCCCGGCTGCGGGCCGACCTCGACGCGACCCACGTCGTGCTCGCCGCCCGCCTCGACGCCGTCGCACCCGACGCCGACCACGAGGCGGCCGCCCGCCGCCGGCTGTGGGCCGCCGCCTCCCACCTTGCCGCCACCCGGCACGGCCTGGCCGCCGCGCGCGACGGCGGCACCGTCCTGCTGCTGCCCCTGGAACCCGGCGACAGCGCGACGGACCTGGCCCGCCGTACCGCGCTGCACCTGGGCGCCGCCGTCCACGAGACGGTCACCGTCGGCGCGTCCGCCCCGGTGTGCGACCTCGCCGCGGAACCGGACACGGTGGTCGCCGGGTACGAGGAGAGCCGCCGGTGCCTGGACGCGCTGAGACTGCTGGGCCGCCGCGGGGACGGGGCGGCCGCCGAGGACTTCGGCTTCCTGGGACTGCTGCTGGCCGGCGAGCGGGACGTGACGGGCTTCGTGGACCGCACCATAGGCAAGGTGGTCCGCTACGACGAACGGCGCGGGACCGACCTGCTGCGCACCCTCGACGCGTACTTCGCGTCGGGCATGAGCCCGGCCCGCACGAAGGACGAACTCCACGTCCACGTCAACACGGTGGCCCAGCGCCTGGAGCGCGTCGGCCGGCTCCTGGGCGAGGACTGGCAGAGCCCGGCCCGCGCACTGGAGATTCAACTCGCCCTGCGCCTGCACCGGTTGGCGTCCCCCGCCCGGCACTGATCGCCGCGCCGAGGCCGCCGGCCCACGAGGCGGCGAGCCGCGCCGCCGCGAGCCGGCTCGATCCCGCCCCGCCGTCGGGGCGGAGCGGGACGAGGGCGCACGCCGCGGGAGCGCTCGGGTGGGTTCAGACGGTGCGGGCGTCCGCGGCGGTCGCCTGCTCGGGCTCCCGGTCCGGGGCGGGCTCGACGTCGGCCAGGTCGCGGTGCCGGGTCTCTTTGGCGACCCCCACGGCGACGACCGTCAACAGGGCCGCGGCGATGACGTACAGGGCGATCGGGGTGGAACTGTCGTAGTCGGCGAGCAGGGCGGTGGCGATGAGAGGCGCCGGGGCGCCCGCGGCGACCGAGGCGAACTGGGCGCCGATCGAGGCGCCCGAGTAGCGCATCCGGGTCGCGAACATCTCGGAGAAGAACGCCGCCTGGGGCGCGTACATCGCCCCGTGCAGCACCAGGCCCACGGTGACGGCCAGCACGAGGCCGCCGAAGTCGCCGGTGTCGACCAGTGAGAAGAAGGGGAACATCCAGAGCCCGATGCCGACCGCCCCCAGCAGGTACACAGGCCGCCGCCCGACCCGGTCGGACAGCGCGCCCCAGGCGGGGATCACCGCGAAGTGCACGACGGACGCGATGAGCACGGCGTTGAGCGCGGTCTGCTTGGAGACGCCGGCCGAGGTGGTCGCGTACACCAGGATGAACGCGGTGATGACGTAGTAGGAGATGTTCTCGGCCATGCGCGCGCCCATCGCGACGAGCACGTCACGCCAGTGGTGGCGCAGCACGGACACCAGCGGCAGTTGTTCGGCGTCCGCCGTCCGCACCGCCTTGCGGGCCTCGGCCTGCGCCAACGCCTGCCGGAACACCGGGGATTCGTCCACGGACAGCCGGATCCACAGGCCGACGATCACGAGCACTCCGGAGAGCAGGAACGGGATCCGCCAGCCCCAGGACGCGAAGGAGGCGTCCGACAGCACGGCCGTCAACAGGGAGAGCACGCCGGTCGCGAGCAACTGCCCGGCGGGAGCGCCGGTCTGGGGCCAGGAGGCCCAGAACCCGCGCCGCCGGGCGTCCCCGTGCTCGGAGACCAGCAGCACGGCTCCGCCCCACTCGCCGCCGAGCGCGAAGCCCTGGACCAGTCGCAGCGCGGTCAGCAGCACCGGCGCGGCGGTGCCGACGGTCGCGTGGGTGGGCAGCAGCCCGATGGCGAAGGTCGCGCCGCCCATCAGCAGCAGGCTCAGCACCAGCAGCTTCTTGCGTCCGAGTCGGTCCCCGTAGTGCCCGAAGACGAGCGCTCCGAGCGGCCGCGCGGCGAACCCGACGGCATAGGTCAGGAACGACAGGAGCGTGCCGACGAGCGGGTCGGAGCCCGGGAAGAACAGCTTGTTGAAGACGAGGGCGGCGGCGGAGCCGTAGAGGAAGAAGTCGTACCACTCGATGGTGGTGCCGATGAGGGACGCGGCGACGATGCGCTTGAGGCTGTTCGGGGCCGGTGGAGCGGTTGCGGGCGACGACATCGGCACCACTTCCTGGGGTGTGACGGGGACGTTTGCGTGTCGCCACACCGTAGGAATCCGCAGGTCAGACGCACATGTGGCGGGCCAACATAGTTCGAGGGTTGGCTATGCGTGCCGCCACCATGCCGGCTCGTGGAAAGGCGGTTCAGGGGATCGATGCTGGTCGAAAACGAGTGCCGTCCGGGACGCGTGGCTCGGGGTGATTCGACGGTGCGGCGCTGACTCCCGTGCTGGTTTGGTGCTGACCAAAAGCCCACGTCATCACCTGTGCTCGCCCCTGCCGTGCTGACTTGGTGCTGACCACACTCCGTTGAACTCGGACGTCTTGGGGCTGATCGGCTCAGGGCTGCTGCGCGGTAAGGCGGCTCTGTCGGAGTGGCCGCCTCCGCCTGCCCCGCGTTGACGGTCCCACCTGGCACAGGCTGTAGAGACCGTCCACGGGCGTCCAGCCACTCCAGCGCGGGCACGAAAGCGCACTGCTACGCGGAACAGACCCTCCACCCCTATGTCGATGACGTCGACCACGACCGATGGCCGAGGGCGCGGCTCAGGACCGGCTCGGCCGATGACCGGTTCTTTCAGGCGAATCCCCTGGATAGCCCGGCAAGCACCGTTTCAGGACTCACAGGGGAGCCCGCGCAGGTCAATCGCGGGAGCCGGCATCCTCTCCGGCAGCGTCGGTAATTGACAGGGTACGAACGTACCTCTTAACGTACCCAAATCCGGGGGCGAGGCCGTCAGCTCAACGAGGAGCGTCGATGCAGCACCTGTACGAGATAGATGTCCGGGTTCCGATGCGTGACGGCGTAGCCCTCGCCGCGAACGTGTGGCATCCGGCCGACGGGGAGGCTCCGACGCTGCTCGTGCGCCTGCCGTACGGCAAGGGCGCGATGGGCTTCGGCCAGTCAGCCATCCCCACCGGCGGCGTCATCGCTCACGAGAGAGAGGAGCAGATGATTCCCGCGATCAACCACATCCATCACGGGCCGAACCACCCCAGCCGTCTCGTGCTGCCGATCATCGACCGGAAGGGCCGGCGATGAGCGCCGCCGACAGGGTCACCGAACTGACCGAGACATTCGCGGCTCCGTCCGTCGACGTGGCTTGGCTGCTGTGCGACCAGCACCCCGCCGACCGAGTCGCGTTCACTGTCGTCGACGGCGCCGGTGAGCCTTCCCCGCTGACCTTCGGAGCCCTTGCCGAGGACTCGCACCGCTGTGCGCGGGCGCTGCAGGGGCTCGGCGTCGGTCCGGGTGACCGGGTGGCGACCCTGATGGGCAAGAGCACCGACCTGGTCACCGTCATCCTGGCGATCTGGCGGCTCGGCGCGGTCTACGTCCCGCTGTTCACCGCGTTCGCACCCCAGGCCATCGCCCTGCGGCTGGAGGGCGCGGGTGCGCACGTGGTGGTCGTCGACCCGGACCAGCGCCACAAGCTCGACCCGGGCCCCGACATGCCGGACGACCCCGAGCGCCGCGTCGTCGTCACCGGAACCGGCACGTCGCGCGGTGACATGGTGCTGGCCGACCTCGTCGCGGCCGCGTCGCCCGAGCCGGTGCCCGCCGTCACCACGAGCGGGGACGGGCCCCTGGTGCACATGTTCACCTCCGGCACGACCGGCAAGCCCAAGGGGGTCATCCATCCCGTCTCCTACATCGCCGGATGGCAGATCTACCTGGAGTACGCCCTCGGCGTCACCCGGGACAGCAGTTACTGGTGCGCCGCCGACCCCGGCTGGGCCTACGGGCTCTACGCGGCGATCGTCGCTCCGATGGCCGCCGGCATCCCCGGCCTGCTGCTGTCCGGCGGGTTCTCCCCGGAGACGACCTGGCGCACCCTCGTCGACCACCGGATCACCGACTTCGCCGCCGCCCCGACCGTGTACCGGGGACTGCGCTCCTCGGCGGTGCGGGCGCCGCAGGGGCTGCGGCTGGAGCGAGCGTCCAGCGCGGGCGAACCCCTGACCCCTGAGGTCAACGAGTGGGCCGGCGCCGCGCTCGGCCTGGCCGTGCACGACCACTTCGGCCAGACCGAGGTCGGCATGCCCCTGGCCAACCACCACCACGGCGAACTCGCCCGCCCGCTCAAAGCGGGATCGATGGGACGGCCGGTGCCCGGCTGGAGCCTCACCGTCCTGGCCGACGAGAAGGACGAGCCCGCCGGACCGGGCGTGCTCGGCCGGGTCGCGATCGACGTCGCGGCGAGCCCGCTGATGACCTTCCGCGACTACCAGATCCGCGGGCAGAGCGATGCCAAGTTCACCCCCGACGGCCGCTGGTACCTCACGGGCGACGCCGGGCGCGTCGACGCGGACGGCGACTTCTTCTTCTCCTCCCGCGACGACGACGTCATCATCATGGCCGGCTACCGGATCGGGCCGTTCGAGATCGAGAGCGTCCTCGCCCAGCATCCCGCGGTCGCCGAGTGCAGCGTCATCGGCGCACCCGACGACGTACGGGGCGAGGTCGTCGAGGCGTACGTCGTCCTCCGCGACGGCGTCGACGGCTCGCCGGATCTGGCCGCTGAGCTCCAGGTGCTGGTCAAGACCCGCTACGCCGCCCACGCCTACCCGCGCACGATCCACTTCATCGACGCCCTGCCCAAGACGCCCAGCGGCAAGACCCAGCGCTACCTGCTGCGCAGCCGTCGCCGCACCGAACTCACCACCCCGGAGTCACGTTGACCGACACGGAACCTCTGCTCGTCGAGCAACGCGGCACCGTCCGGTGGCTGCTGCTCAACCGCCCCGAGCGGCGCAACGCCCTCGACATCTCCCTCGTAGAAGCCCTGGACAAGCAGATCACCAGCGCCGAGGCCGACCCCGGCACAGCGGTCGTCGCCGTGGCAGGAAAGGGACCGAGCTTCTGTGCCGGCGGGGACTTCCACCAGTTCCTGGAGCTGCACGAGCGGGGCGACAACCCGGTCGGCTTCCTGACCGACGTGTCGGCCTGCTTCAGCCGCATCGCGGCCAGTCCGAAACCATGGGTCGCCGTGCTGCACGGTCACGCCGTCGCCGGGGGCCTGGAACTCGCGCTGGCCTGCGACGTCGTCGTCGCCGCCGACAGCACGCTCATCGGCGACGGCCACCTCAACCGGCGGCTCGTACCGGCCGGCGGGTCAAGCGTCCGGCTGCCCGGCGCGGTCGGACGCGGACTGTCGCGCCGGCTCCTGCTCACCGGCGAACTGCTGCCCGCGACCTCTTTCGCACACACCGGCTGGATCCAGGCGATCGTGCCCGAAGCCGACCTCGACGCCACCGCCGCCCGCATCTGCCGGCAACTGGCAGACCGAAGCAGCCCCGCCCAGCAACGGCTCAAGACGCTGCTGCACCGGATCGACGGCATCGCCCCCGAGGACGCCCTGCGCGAGGAACTGGCCACCTTCGCCGACAACTGGTCGGCGAGTTCCGTGGCCGACGCCCTGCGGGCCTTCCTCGCACCCCCGACCACGAAAGCAGACACCAAGTGAACCGCTACCACGGACGCGTCGTCGCCATCACCGGCGCCGCCCAAGGACTCGGCCTCGCCATGGCGACCCGGCTCGCCGCAGAAGGCGCCGCCGTCGCGCTGGCCGACGTCAACGAACAGGCCCTCACCGACGCCACCGGGACGATCGCCGACGCCCACGACGCGAAACTCCGCACCGACGTGGTGGACGTGACCGACTCGGCTCAGGTCGACGCGTGGGTGGACGGCGTCACGGCCGATCTCGGCCGCCTCGACGTGCTGGTCAACAACGCCGGCATCATCCGCGACAACCGCGTCGAGGACATCACCGACGACGACTGGCACGCCGTCATCGACGTCAGCCTCACCGGCGGCTTCCACTGCGCGCGCGCCGCGTTCGGCCCCATGAAACGCCAGGGCTACGGACGCATCATCAGCTTCTCCTCCATGTCATGGCGCGGGAACTTCGGCCAGACCAACTACGTAGCTGCCAAGGCCGGCATCGTCGGCATGACCCGCACCCTCGCGCTGGAGGGCGCCCGCCACGGCATCACCGCCAACGCCATCGCCCCCGGCCTGATCGACACCCCCATGCTCGCCTCCATGAACGGCCCCGCACGCGACAAACTCACCAACAAGATCCCCATGCGCCACACCGGCACGCCCGACGACATCGCCGAAGCCGCAGCCTTCCTCGCCAGCGAAGCCGCCGGCTACATCACCGGCATCGTCCTCGACGTGGACGGCGGCATCTCCATCGGATCCTCCATCCGGTAACCCCGAACCCGGCGGACGAGCAGATGATCAGCCCTTGCCTCGGCCTTCGACGTCCGGCCCAGCCCCGCCGGCCGGGCTGGTGAGCCTGCATCTCACTGATGACGACCGATGCTCCGTGTCATCACCGCGATGGTGGTGACATCGAGCCGGATGGACCCCCGAAGCGGTACACGTCCACCTGCTCCGTGTGAGGTGATCGTCAGTATCAGTAACACCACCGCCCCGGTCAGCAACTGTGCAAGCCGTGATCGTCTCGTCGTGGTCGTTGAAACCGGGACCCTGGTCGTACGAGAGCTTCCGGAGCCGAAGAGTCAGGAGAGCCAGGCCCTCATGGATGTCGAAGGTGATCCGCTGCTGCCGCGGACGTCGCCTGCGAGCCAGTGAGACACCCTTGTCCGACCGTCACTCACGGGGACACTCCCAGCGGGTACGTCAGGCGGTACGTCAGTACCCAATCGGTCGGTCTTCCGGCCCGGACGACCACCCGCCGCTTCCGGCGGAGACGCTCATGGGAGACTGCTGCGGTGACGGCCCAACCTGACTCGCGCGACCGACGCCCGCGCCGAACGGCACGCAGACGGGTCGTCGACACGCGCCGGCGGGAGGAACTGCTGCGCCAGGCCGAGACGATCATCCTGACCGAAGGCTTCACCGCGGTGACCATGGATGAGCTGGCCCAACGACTGGGGTGCTCCAAGGCGACGCTGTACAGCCTCGCCTCCACGAAGGAACAGCTGGTCCTGGCGGTCACCCGCGCCTTCTTCCGGGATGCGACAGCCGAGATCGAACAGGCTGTCCAGGGCGAGCCCGACCCCAGGCAGCGCATCCGGGTCTATCTCGCCGGCGTCGGCACGGCCATGCGCCGGCATTCCCACGCCTTCTACGACGACATGGTCGGTTACGAACCGACCGCACAGATCTACCGCACGAACTCCGCAGCCGCGGCGCGCCGGGTCCACGAACTGATCGAGGAGGGCGTGCAGACCGGTGTTTTCCGCGCGCTCAACGGTCATTTCGCCGCCCATGTCGTAGCGGTCACCATCGACGCGGTCCAGTCGGGGATTCTTCTGGAGAGGACCGGCCTGACCGCCGGCGACGCCTTCTCCGAGCTCGGTGACCTCCTGCTGGACGGGCTCAGTGCAGGGCAAGGCGCCTTCGAGCCCCCTTCGACACCTGTGCGCTTCCTTCGGCATGGCTGACCCTGCGGCACCGGTGAACACCCGGAATCGAGGTCAGGACCGCGGAAAGAGGATGAGCCTCCGGCAGCGCTCCGATCTGCCCTTCCAGGGCTCGTCGCTGTTCGTGGACGGCCGCCGAGCGAACGGGCCAGGGACGGCGGACCGTCCTCGGGCCGGTCAGGGGCCCACAAGGGGCAGTACACGCGGCCGTCGGTCCACACCGTGGTCACCGTGACGATGTCGTTGTCGGTCTTGCCATACCTGCCCAGCCACTGCCGGCCCACGTGCGCCGTGGCCGTGCCGTCCATGCGGTCCCCGGAGTCATCGATCACGAGGACCCCGCCGTCGTGCGGAGCCGTCGACGCCTGCTCGCGCAGTAGCTCAAGCCGCCGCTCGTTGACCGGCTTGGCTTCCCAGGGCGACTCGGAGAGGAAGAACTGCAGCCGCTGCACCCCCGGCATCCCCGCGCCGGCCACCGGCTCCGCCCCTGCCAGGCAGGTGATCGTCTTGCTCCGCTCCCGCGGCGCCGGCGGCCCGCTCAGGTACTCGCGAAATCCTTGCCGCTGGGCCAGGCCGAAGAAGGTCTCTAACCGGGCCGCGTACTCCTCCAACGGCCCGCTCCGGTGCAGGAGGACACGGACGGCGAGCGGTCATCTCCAGCTTCCAGCAAGGCAGTTGCCTCCCACGTACGGCCTACGGCCAACCGGACCGGCCGTCGACCCGCACCACCGCCGGATTTGACGGACCACCGGTAGCCACGGATAAGCCGCGCACGGCAACGGTCGGGGCGGGCCCCCCGGACGGGTGGTGCGCCGGGTCCCCCGCGGGTGAACCCCACCGAGGGACCCCCGGCGGGTGGCCCGCGGCCGGGCGTTCGGCCCCGG